>DATHBQ010000240.1:0-3701 GCA_035296105.1 Propionibacteriaceae bacterium
CGGGGCGCTGCCGCCCAGCTTGCCGGCGTGCCGGGCCAGCTCCACGGCAGGGAACGCCTCGTTGTCCAGCGGCTCGAAGGTCCAGCTTGACGCGGTGGACCAGTCACACGCGCGCGCCACGGCGGGCAGCCGCTCGGGCCAGCTCAGCCCGAGGGCGATCGGCAGCCGCATGTCTGGCGGCGAGCACTGGGCCAGGGTCGAGCCGTCGACGAACTGGACCATCGAGTGGACGATCGACTGCGGGTGCACCACCACGTCGATGCGGTCCAGTGCGACGCCGTAGAGCAGGTGGGCCTCCAGCAGCTCGAGGCCCTTGTTGACCAGGGTCGCCGAGTTCGTGGTGATCACCCGGCCCATCGCCCAGGTGGGATGGACCAGGGCCTCCGCCGGCGTCACGTCGCGCATCTGCTCCCGAGCACGGCCGCGGAACGGCCCCCCGCTCGCGGTCAGCACCAGCCGGTCGACCTCGGCGGGCTCCCCGCCGCGCAGGCACTGGGCGAGGGCGGAGTGCTCGGAGTCCACGGCGACGATCTGGCCGGGCTTGGCGGCGCGGGTGACCAGCGGACCGCCGATCACCAGCGACTCCTTGTTGGCCAGGGCCAGGACCCGTCCTTCGGCGAGCGCGGCCAGGGTGGCCGTCAGCCCGGCGGCCCCGGTGATGCCGTTGAGCACCACGTCGCAGGGCACCGTGGCCGCCTCGCGCGCCGCGTCGGGGCCGGAGACGATTCGCGGCAGCCGGACCTCGCCGCTGGACCAGCCGCGACGGCTCACCTCGGCGTACAGCGCGAGCTGCAGATCCTGGACGGCCGTGCTGCGGCTGACCGCGACGAGCCCGGCACCGGTGTCCATGGCCTGCCGGGCCAGCAGCGGGATGTCACTGCCGCCGGCGGCCAGCGCCACCACCCGGAACCGTCCCGGCTGGTCGGCCACGACCTGCAGCGCCTGGGTTCCGATGGAGCCGGTGCTGCCCAGGATCACCACATCGCGCACCGAGCCAGTGTGACAGGTCAGCCGGTCGGCCTCCGATGCGCGAGAACCAGCCCGAGGGCCACGGCACCGCCGCGACCGTCAGCCCGACGACGAGCACTCGGCGCGGCACGGCGGGTGTCTAGGTTGCCGCCGGGCCACCTCCGGTCAGCTCCGCGGCTCGCCCCGATAGGTGCCGAACGACCATGAGTTGCCCTCGGGGTCGCGGACGGCGAACTCCTGGCTGCCGTAGTCGGTGCGGGACAGCGGACGGACCACGGTCACCCCGGGCGCCTCCTCGACCCGCCGCCACAGCTCCTCGACGCGGTCG
The DNA here is from genome assembly GCA_035296105.1 of Propionibacteriaceae bacterium. Taxonomy (GTDB): domain Bacteria; phylum Actinomycetota; class Actinomycetes; order Propionibacteriales; family Propionibacteriaceae; genus Microlunatus. The sequence continues at coordinate 1,298 of DATHBQ010000240.1, forward strand.
GTCACCGCGTACGCGGCCAGCGTGCCCGGCTGGGAGGACCACTCGGCATCCGGCTTGTGGCTGCCGAGCATGATGCCGCCGCCCTCCGGCCAGTCGAGCTGCGCATGCGCAACGGTCGGGCCGTCGGCGTACACCGCGGTGCGTCGGAACCCGAAGGTCTCGACATAGAAGTCGATGAGGGCGAGGGCATCGTCAGCCTGCAGGGTGGGCCAGACCTGGGGCGGGGGTGGCGCGGTCGTCGAGTGCGTTTCAGTCATGCGTCAATGCTTCTCCATTGCGGTGGCCCCCGTCTTGGATGTTCCGGCGCTCCTCGGCGATCCAGCCGCGCGGGCTGATGCCGGCGAACTGGGCGAAGTCCCGGTCGAGATGGGAGTGGTCGAAGTACCCACAGTGCGCCGCGATCCCGGCCAGGTCGGGCGTCCGGCCCGCGGCCACGGCGTAGGCGATGCGCGAGGTAGCAGTGGAGAACCGCATCAGCCGGCTCACCTGCTTGGGCCCGATGCCGACCTCCCGGGTGAACAGGGCGCGCAGCTGCCGGGGGCTGAGGTGGACGTGGGCGGCCAGGCCGTCCATCGACCCGGCGCCGCGGTGCCAGGCCAGCCACCGCCAGGCCTCGACCAGCTCCGGTCGCACCCGCTCCCGCCGCCGCGACCGGCCGTCGACCTGGTGCCGCAGGTAGTCCCGCAGGATCGCGAACCGGGCCGGCCAGGCGGTCGCCTCCAGCATCCGGGTGCGGATCCGCTCCACTTCGGCACCGAGCACCGCAGGGCCGTCGACGAGCAGCGCCAGCTCTCGGGTCGGCGCCCCGAACAGGGCCCGGGCGGCCAGCGGATGCACCGAGATCTGGATGCCGCGCTGGCTCGGGTCCGGCACGACGAACGCGGGACTGGTGTGCAGCCCGCCGAGCAGGACCAGGTTGCGGAAGGGATCGGAACCCGTCGCGTGCTCCGGGGTCCAGCCGGTGACCACCGGGTCGGCCAGCGAGAAGATGAAGGTCAGGTGGGCCGACGGCAACCCGCGATGCAGCGTCGGCTGGGCGTCGTCGCTGGCGTAGCCGACCGCGGAGGCCACGAACCCGGGCAGGATCTCGTCAGCCCGGACGTACCCCGTGCCGGTCGCGTCCGACTCCGCCTTCACCCTGATCAGTATCGAGCACCGGTCTGACACCGCGGCCTCTGGCAGAATTCCCGCCACCATGTCCCGCCGGCTGCTCGAGATCGAGTCATTGGCCGACTTCGACACCCACATCGGCCGCGCCCGCCGGCTGAACGGCTGGTTCGTCTCCTCCCTCGACCTGACCGACCGCTCCCCCGCTCTGCTGGCCGCCGACCCGGCCGGCGCGGTGTTCCTGGGCTGCCACTTCTCGCCCGAGGTCGAGGACCGGCTGCGGACCGCGGGCGCGCTGCTGTTCCCGCGACTCCCCGACCTACCGTTCGACCCGTACCGGCCAGGGCTCTACGACGCCGCCCAGCTGTACGGCACCGGCCCGGTCCGGAGCAGTCCGGACGCCCTGATCTACACCTGGGCCCGCTCGGCGGCGGCCGCTGCGCTGTCCGGCGCGCTGGCCACCACCCTGCACGACCATGCCATCAGCGACGCCCTCGACGACACCACCGCCTCGCTGGATCCGCGCAAGGTGGTCGGCCTGATGGGTGGCCACGCGTTGCGGCGCACTGATCCGGCCTACGCGGCGGCCGCCCGGCTCGGTTCGGCTCTGACCGCCGGCGGATGCACGGTGCTGACCGGCGGCGGGCCCGGGGCCATGGAGGCAGGCAACCTGGGCGCCTACCTGAGCCCCTGGCCGGACGCGGTGGACGAGGCGCTGGCGATGGTCGGCGCCGCCCCCGGCTACCAGCCGGACCTGGACGCATGGGTCGCCTCGGCGTACGCGGTTCGGGACCGCTGGCCGGGCACGGAGGCGGGGACCAGCCTGAGCATCCCGACCTGGTTCTACGGCCACGAGCCCAGCAACCTGTTCGCCACAAGGATCGCCAAGTACTTCGCCAACGCGCTGCGCGAGGACACGCTGCTGCATCGGTGCCGGGGCGGCATCGTCTACCTGCCCGGCCAGGCCGGGACGGTGCAGGAGATCTTCCAGGCCGTCACCGAGAACTTCTATGCCGCCGACCCGAGCGAGATCGCCCCGATGGTGCTGGTCGGGGTGGACTACTGGACCGAGCGACTGCCGGCCTGGCCGCTGCTGCAGCGGCTGGCCGCCGACCGGCCGATGGCCGCGGCCATCCACTGTGTCGAGGACATCGACGAGGCGACCGATCTGCTCGTCAGTGCGACGGCGGCCGGTTCCTAGGCTTAGTCGGTGCGAACCACCTTGGCCAGGGCGGCGGCCCGGGGACTGGCCAGCACATCCTCGAGCATCAGCGGCGCGCCGTCGGGGCCGCTCAGC
>DATHBQ010000241.1:0-10221 GCA_035296105.1 Propionibacteriaceae bacterium
GGAACAGTCGCTGCAAACCGGCGGTCAGCCGGACCGGGTCGATCGCCGGCGGATCGGCGGCGAGCCGGTCCTGGAGCCCGCTCCGGACCTGCTCCTCCTGCTGCCAGTAACGCTCGAGATAGAGCAGCCCTGCGGTCATCCGCAGTGGGCGGGCCGCGGGACCGGACGCGTCAGCCGTGACCAGCCTGCTGGCCAGGCAGGCCTCCGGCCACGCCGGGCGTTCCGGCCAGGGCAGGCCTGAGAGGTCGACCCCCTCCTCGGTCTCGTCGAACACCGTCTGGTCGACCGACCGCAGGTCGAGCGCCACCGACCCGTTGCGCAGGGCCCGGACCGCCAGTGCCAGCGCGAGCAGGACCCGCTCGTCCTCCTCCTGCCCGATCCGGCCGATCGCCCGCGCGGTGTGCACATCGGCGGCAATCAGGACGCCGGCCTCGTTGAACGTCCCGAGCAGGCCGTGGCGGTCGTGCACCAGCCGCCCGCGCTCATCGCCGACCGGGACAACGGTGGCGGTGGCGGTGGCGGTCATGCCGGGTCTCCGTCCAGCCGGTCGGACAGCGCCGTCACCAACGCCCCGGGCGGCCGCCAGCTGAAGACTCCGCAGGGCACGCCGTCGACGGCCGGGGTCGCCGGCCCGGCCATGCCGCGAACGAACAGGTAGAGCACGCCACCCAGGTGCCGGTCGGGGTCGTAGCCCGGCTGGCGCCAGCGCAGCAGTCGGTGCACCGCGACGGCGTAGAGCAGCGCCTGCAGCGGGTAGTGGGCCCCGACCATCGCCTCGGCCATCCGCGGCTGGGTGTATCGACCGACGGTCAGCGGCGGCCCGTCAAGCGGTCCCAGCCAGTTCGTCTTGTAGTCGACGACCAGGTACCGGGGATCGCCGTCCGCGCCCGGCACCCGCAGCACGGCGTCGACGCTGCCGGTGAGGAACCCGCGCAGGGTCTGCTCGCCCAGAACGGGATCGGCCAGGGCGTCCGGGTAGCGCGCCAGCGGGTCGCCGGGCGGCAGGTGCTCGCGGAGCAGCGGGACCAGGTCGGCCAGCGACACCTCGGCGCGGATCACCTCGCCACCGGCCAGCGGTAGCTCGAAGCCGAGCTCGGCCAGCCGGTCGCGGCGCGGGATGTCGGCCAGGGTCCGGCCCCCGGCCAACGGTCCGAGCGGTGTGGCAAAGGCGGGGGCCAGGCCCGCGGCCAGCTCCTCGGCGCTGAACGAGCCAACCGGCAGCCGGGCCAGCACGGCGTCGCAGGCCCGTCGCAGCTCGGCAGGCAGGTCCTGCGCCTGTGGGTCGACCGCCTCCAGTACGGCGTGCACCGCGACCCCGAACTCCGCCCCCATCGGCAGCTCGGCCATGGGCGAGACCAGCGCGAGGTCGGTGTCCGCCGGCACCGCACCGGCGACGAAACCTCCGCGGCCGTCGGGTCCGGCCGCGGTCGCCGCCTCGTCGTCCTCCCGGGCCGGCTCGGCCTCGCTGGCCACGCCGGCGACCGCGGTCTCACCGCCGTGGGCGGCGGCGGTGAGCCCGGAGTAGGAGGTTCGGCGCCACTCGGTGTCCAGCACCCGGTCGAAGTCCCGGGCGGTCAGCGCACCGAGCTCGGGCCGCGGCGGCTGCCAGTCCGTCGGGCCCCGATCGGCGAGGATCTCGAGCGCGATCTGCGGTCCGAGGTCGCGGGCGTTGAACGGGTCGCCCTCGAGGTCGTACGCCGGCGCCGGCAGGCTGACCTCCGCGTCGGTGGGTCGGTAGAGCAACCGCTGCAGTGCAGATGCGGGCGTGTTGTGCGACGGGGCCCACCAGGTGATGAGCTGGCACTGGGCTCGGGTAGCGGCGACGTAGAACAGCCGCAGGTCCTCACCGGCGTCCTCGGCCTGGCTCCGGCGCCACCGGTCGTTCCGTCCCGGACCCCAGCGGCCACCGACGTCCAGGGCGTGCTCACCCCGCTCGAAGGGGTCCGAGCCGGCCGGGCGGTCGTGCAGCCGCAGGATGGCTCCCTCGTCAGCAGGGCCGACGTGCCGGTCCCAAGCATCGGGCAGGTAGACCAGCGGGAACTCCAGCCCCTTGCTGCGGTGTACGGTCAGCACCCGAACCGCGCGCGCGTCGGTCTCCAGCCGCTGTGTCCCATCCGGCGCCGTGCTGGCGCGGGCCTCGGCCATCCGGGCCCGCAGCCACTCCACCAGCGCGCTCACGCCGAGCTGGCCGGAGACCATCGCCGCGTGCAGGCTCTGGCCGAGATGCCGCAGGTCGGTCAGCCGGCGCTCGCCGCCGGAATGGGCCAGCAGCCGCTCCACCAGCCGCAGGTCGGTGCTGATCATCTCGACCAGGGCGGCCACTCCGCGGGCGGCCAGCACCCGGCTCCACCGGCGCACCCGTTGGGTCAGATCGCTCAGCTGTGCCTCGTCGGCCGCGGCCAGCTCGGCGAAGGTCCAGCCGACGAAGCAGGTGAGTGCGGCCTGGCGAACCGTGGCCGAACGCGGCTGCTCGAGTGCGACCAGCAAGGTGAGCCAGTCCTCGGCCACCGCGGAGGCGAACACCGACCCGGAGCCGAGCAGCACCGCCGGCACCTTGGCGGCGACGAGCGCGTCCCGGATGGCCTCGCCCCGGCTGTTGGTCCGGACCAGGACGGCGATGTCGGCCGGCCGCACCCGGCGTCGCTCGCCATCGAGGTTCAGGTGCAGATCGGACGCCAGGGCGGCGGTGACGTCCGCGACGAGGTCGTCGGTGATCCGGGGCCGGTGAGTCGACACGCTGGCCACCCGGTCCGCGTCCGGCGGGTGCGGGACCACCCGGATCCGTACTGGCACGGCGGTCTGAGGTGCATGGGCCGACGACAGCCGCCGCTCCTCGTGGTCGGCCCGGACCGGCCGGACCACGATCTCCGGCTCGCCCAGCGCGGCCCCGCCCATCAGAGCGTCCAGACCGTCGAGCAGCGCCGCGTCGCTGCGCCAGTTGGTCGGTAGCGTCTGCACCCGGTCGGCCGTGGCGACGGCGTCGAGGTAGCTGTAGACGTCCGCGCCGCGGAAGGCGTAGATCGCCTGCTTCGGGTCGCCGATCAGGATCAGCGTGCTCCGCCCCACGAAGGCCCGGCGCAGGATCTCCCACTGCACCGGGTCGGTGTCCTGGAACTCGTCGACCATCACCACCCGGTAGCGCTCGCGGAGCCGGTCGGCGGCCGCCGGACCGCGGTCCGGATCCTTCAGCGCATCCCGGAGCCGGGTCAGCATGTCGTCGTAGGTGAACAGGCGGCCGGACCGCATCCGGGCGGCCACCTCTGCCCGTGCCGCCTCGGCGTACGCGACCCGCTCGGCAGCCGTGGAGTGGTCGCCGGACTCCGCGTTGTCGGCCGTCGGGACCAGCCGGGCGTGACCGGCCGCCACCGCCTGCTGGGCGATCTGGACCGCCTCGGGATAGCTCATCGGTGGGCTCTCCCAGGTGGCGTAGCGCCGGAGATAGAGATCGGTCGCGATCTCCCGGGTCAGGTCGGTGACGTGCTCGACGAAGACGGCCTGCGGCTCGCGGTCGCCCAGCACCCCCAACCCGTCGAGCATCTGCAGGCAGAACTCGTGAGTGGTCGCGATGGTGGCGGCGTCGAAGTCGGCCAGGGCCCGGGCCACCCGCTGTCGGCGCCGGCCGATCTCCTCCCGTGGCACGTCGGTCAGCAGCGACACCAGCGGGTCGGCCGGATCGCCTCCCGTTCCGACCAGCGCCGCGGCCAGCGCCGCCTCGACGCTCACCAGCCGGGACCGGACGCGCAGCCGCAGCTCGTTGGTGGCCATCCGCCCGAAGGTGACCAGCAACAGCTGGCTCAGCTCGACCTCGCCCTCCGCCAGGTACCGGGCGGCCAGTGAGGCGATCGTGTACGTCTTGCCCGTCCCGGCGCTGGCCTCCAGCATGGTGGTCCCCGACGGCAGCGGACCGCACAACGCGAAGTCCGTTCGGGTGGGGGCGATGGTTGCGGTCACGTCAGCTCCTCGCAGACCAGCAGGGGAGTGAACACCCGGCGGGCCAGCGTGCCGAACCGGCTCGGCTCACCTAACGCACCGCGCACCTCGTCGGCCCGCGACTCCTCCCTCAGCAGGTCCTCCAGCTTCACGCCGCGCCCGAAGTACTGCTCGTAGGCGACGTCGCGGTCCAACGTCCAGGTCTTCTCCAGCTCGCGGCGCTGCTCGCGGGCCAGCGGTTGACCGGCGTGGCGGAGGGCGGCGTAGTGGGCCGAGGTCCGGGCGGCGAACGGCAGCGGCTCGCGGAGCCCGATCCGGCGCAGCTCGATCAGGTCGGCCAGGACCTGCGTCGCCCAGGAAGCGCTCACCGGCCCGAGTACGGAGCGACCGCGAGCGCCGACCACGACGGCCTGCCACGGCCGGGACTGATCGGTCGCGGTCAATGCCAGCAGCTCGACCCAGGCGGCCAGTCGGTGCTTGGCGGACAGCCGGGAGAACCCGACCCGGGTGAGCTTCTCGTCCCGGACCTGGACGACGGTGCCGGTGAGCCGAAGATCCCCGGGGAGCAGCACGTCGACCTCGTGGCGCTCCGGATCCACCGCGACGAACTCGGCGGCCATCGCCGCCACCTCCTCGACCTCCTCGATGAGTTGACCCAGCACCCGGGCGCCGAGCATCCGCGGCGGTATCGCGCCCCGCCGCCACTCGGCGTCCCGGAGCCGGCTCAGGTCATGACCCTGCAGGTGGAGCCGCAGCATCCGGTCGCCGACCGACCAGCGCTCCAACCCCTGGAGGGCCGCGGGGATCTGCTCGTCGGGCTGCTCCTCGTCCTCGCGGAGGTACACGCCGCCGCGTTCCCGGAGCAGGGCCCGGACGGGGTGGGCGAAGAAGCGGAGTAGGTCGGCCAGCCCGGCGAGTCCGGGGTCGGCCGTCTCCGGCAGTGGGACCCGGTCGAAGATCGCCGGCGGCGGTGGCCGTCGCGCCGAGACGGCCCGGACGCCGCGGAGTGCACCGCGGTCGAAGCTCAGCGGCTCCGCGGTACCGAGCCGTCCGGGCTCGAAGTTGCGCGGGTCGAACGGCTGCAGCGGATGCCGCACGGTCACCTGGCCGCGGACCGCTCGGCGGTCGGTCGTCCGGGCGGTGAGGTCTAGCGTGTCCAAGAGCTCGCCGATCGGCACGGCCGGCGGGATGTCGGCGCCCGACCGCGGGTCGGCGCCGGCGTACACCACCAGGAGTCGCTCCTCGGCGGCCATGATCGCGTCCAGCAGCAGCTGACGGTCCTCGCTGCGCGGGTCGTGGTCGCCGACCCACGGGTCGCCCTCGGTGATGTCGTCGCCGTCCGGCCGACGGTGGCGCGGAAATGTGCCGTCGTCCAACCCCAGCAGGCAGACGACCCGGTGCGGCACTGCGCGCATCGGCAGCAAGCTGGCCACAGTCAGGGTGCCGGTGCGGAAGTTCGCGCGGCTGGCCCGGCCGCGGAAGGCGTCGGCGAGCAGGTCGGCGATGTCGGGCAGGGCCAACGCGGGCGAGGAGGTGAGGTCGGCGGCCTCGGCCAGCCGGCTCAGCTCCGCGTACGCATGACTCAGCTGCCAGCGGTCGGCCGGTGGCACCTCGGTCAGCAGCTCGAGTGCGGACTTGAACAGCTCGACCCAGCCGGTCAGCGGACGGGACTGACGACAGGCGTCGGTGAGCGTCCGGATTCGCGAGACCAGCTCGGCGAGACGACCGATCAGGTCGACGTCGGAGGAATCCACGTCGTCCATCGGCAGGGCCGTGCCCAGGAAGCGCTGCTCGCTCTCGTCCATGGCCACGCCGAGCAACAGCCGGTCCAGCCCGGCGGCCCAGGTGTTCTGCCCGAAGTCGGCCAGCCCGAAGTGGTCCCGACGCTCGGCGTCGAGGCCCCAGCGGACACCCGCCCGGGCGATGAGGTCCTGGAGCCGGTCCTGCTCGTCGGCGGTGAAGGAGAACTTGCGGGCCACCGGTGCCGTGGCGCAGAGGTCGAGGATCGCCGAGGCCGGCATCCGGCCGTCCGCCAGCCGCACCAGTCGGCTGATCACGGCCAGCAACGGGTTGAGCTGCCGCAGCGAGCGGTCGGCCAGCCGGACCCGTAGCCGGTGGCCGGGATGCTCGGCCTCGGCCTCGGCGGTGTCGAGACCGAAGGCCGCAGCGATCAGCGGGGCGAACGCCTCGATGTCGGGGCACATCACGACGATGTCGCGCGGCTCGAGGGACGGGTCGTCGGCCAGCAGCCCGACCAGGACCTCGCGCAGCACCTCGACCTGTCGGTCGGGTCCGTGTGCAGCATGCAGGACCACGCTCCGATCGGCGGGATCCAGCACGGGCCGGTCGGCGACCGGTCGGGGCGGCGAGTCGGCGGCGATGTCGGCCTGCAACTGTTGCAGCAGGGTCGCCGGAGGCGGCCCGGGTGGAGGAGCCAGGTGGTCGTCGGTCAGGTCCGCCCCGCTCGCCGCCAGGCTGAGCTGCAGCTCCCTGGCGTCCCGGCCGAGGTAGGCCAGCAGTCGATGGGCGACCAGCTCTTCGGTGCGGTCGGCGGCCCGACGGCGGCTGACCGGCGCTCCGGCCCGCTCCAGATGCTCGGCGACCTTCCGCCACAGGGCCGGGGACGGCGCGGGCAGCCACAGATGTACCTCCCGGGAGGCCGCGAGGGCCGCCAGCACCGCCACGAGGTCCGGTTCCAGGCGGGTGGCCCCGAACACCGACAGCCGGTTCGGCAGGTCGACCACCCCCGGTCGGTCCCGCAACGCCTCCGCGGCCGCGGCCACCCGGTCGGTCGGTGGAGGGGCGTCCACCACCGCACGGAGCTGTCGCCACAGCTCGGGCTGCCAGGCTCGGTCGGGACCGAGGAGCTGCCCGGCCGGGTCGACGTCGCGGTAGGCGGACCAGGCCTGCAGCATCGCCGGCCGGCTGACCGCGTACGCCGCGAACAGTTCGGCCTGGTGCCGGGCCACGGACCAGCGCCGGCCGGCCCGCCCGTCGAGGTGGGACCACAGCAGCCGCGCCCACGGCTGGTCGCGGGACTCGTCGAGCACCCGCAGCAGCGGCCAGACCATCCGGTCCGGTCGCCAGGGGTCCTCCTCGTCCGCGGTGGCCCCGGTGACGGCCAGGACCCGCGCGACCAGGCGCCCCGGTGAACAGAAGTCGACCGCCGCACAGACCCCGTCGGAGCGACCGGGCCGGGTGCCCAGGCGCGCCGCGAGCCGCTGGCTCAACCACCGTTCGACTCCCGGCGTCGGCACGCTGACGATCTCGGTGGCGAACGGATCGGGCAGCGGGTTGCTCAGCAGGACACCCAGTGCGTGCACCAGGTGGTCGGCTCGCTCGGCGCGGTGGATCAGCAGGCTCATGGTCGAAAGTCACCCTAAGTCGAGGCACCGACAGCCTGGTGCGACGGACAAGGGTTTCTGGCCGTTGCCCCTGTCGTGCTACCTGCTGACCACGGTGCCCATCCCGCTCTCCATCGGGATGGGCACCGTGCGCGACACTCGGGGTGATGGTCGGCCGTGGTCCGGGCTGTGTTCGCTGGGTTCAGGGGGCGCTGCCCGGGATCCTGGTCCTCGTCTGACGCTGCGCGCGCGAAAGTGGATCGACGCCTACGGCGGCGTGCAGCCGAGCTACAGCCGCGCGGCGACTTCGCGGGCCGAGGGGTTGGTCAGCGCGGTTCCGTCGGGAAACACGACGGTCGGGACGGTCCGGTTGCCCCCGTTGACCCGCTCGACCAGGGCCGCGGCGCCGGGGTGCCGCTCGATGTCGATCTCGGTGAGCTGGATGCCGGCCCGGTCGAGCTGGCTCTTCAACCGGCGGCAGTAGCCGCACCAGGTGGTGGTGTACATGACCGGCTGGTCGCTCGACGTCGTCACGCCATGATCAACGACTTGTCGCAGATTCCTATTCCAAGGCTATCGGAATACCGCTATTACGTCGGTCACACCATGGCCCTGCGGGACCTGGCCATACCGGTGCTCGACGGCCATGATGTGCACATGAATTTTCGGATCCACCGCGGGACGGCCGAGGACTGGGCCGTCTACCGAGAGATCCGGCTGCGAATGCTGACCGAGGCTCCGGACGCGTACGCTTCGAGCTTCGCCTTCGAGGCACGGATGCCCGAGGAGCGGTGGCGGGAGCGAGCGGCCAACCCGTTGCACTTCATGGCCTATACGCCCGACGGCCAGCTGGCGGGCACGGCGACCGGCCTTCCGGCCGCGGATCGCACGGTCGACGTGGTGGCCATGTACGTCGACCCCCGGTTCCGGGGTCAGGGCTGCGCCGAGCAGTTGCTCGACGCCATGGCCGAGGCGGCCCGTGACCGCGGAGCGCGGCGCCTCGTGCTGCACGTGACGGCCGGTAACGAGGCGGCGAACCGCAGCTACAGCCGGTACGGCTTTGTCCCGACCGGTCGGAGCTGGCCGATGGAGCGCGATCCCGACCTGATCGAGGTCGAGCTGGCGTTCGCGCTCACGCCGAGTGCCGTCGACTGAGCCAGTCGCCCAGATCGTGGAGGGCGGCGGACAGCTCGGGTGGGGACAGCACGTCGAAGTCGACATTGAGGTAGACGAGGTATCGCGCCGCCCAGTCCAGGTCGTCGGTCGCCAGGGTGAGCAAGCAGCTGTCACCCTCGTCGGTGAGAGTCCCGGTAGCCGGGCGGACCAGGTCCGTGGCCAGGTCCGCGGAGGTGTGCAGCCGGACCTCCACGCGGTAGCGAGCCGGACCGTTGGCCAGGAAGGCCCGGACGAACTGGCCGGCATCGGCGGGCGGCGGGGGAGCGGCAAGACGGCCGCCCGCCGGGTCGACCCGGGTGATCCGCGCCACTGCGAACACGCTCCAGTCGTCGCGGCCCGGAGCCCATGCGACCAGGTACCAGCGGGTGCCTACCTTGACCAGACGGTGCGGCAGCAGATGCCGACGGTGCTCGACGCCGAAACGGCGGTGCCGCAGGTGCACCGGGCTGCCCTGCCGGCAGGCGTGGGCGAGAGCGAGCAGTACCCGCGACGAGCCATGGTGGCGGGGGTCGGAGTCGGCCTGCGCGGCCGCAGCGACCGCGGCCAGAGTGCTGCGGGCGCGGGCCGGCGCCGCCTCGGTCACCTTGGCCAGTGCGGTCCCGGCGGCCAGCTCCAGTCCCGCGACGCCGAGGTCGCTGGTTAGTCCGAGAGCGACCGCGGCGGCCTCGTCGGCGTCCAGCAGCAGCGGCGGGAGCTTGGTGCCGCTGGCCAGGGCATAGCCCCCGTAACGTCCCGGCTCGCCCTCGACCCCGTAACCGATCCGGCGTAGGTGCTCGACGTCGCGCCGGGCCGTCCGCTCCGACACCCCGAGCCGCTCAGCCAGGGCGATCGCGGTGATGCCGGGCCAGGCCTGCAGCACCGCGAGGATGTCCAACCGCCGCTCGGTCGGCGTCATGAGCTAAAACTAGACCCAAACCCGGACAGATTCTGACCGGGTTCCGGTCTAGCGTGCGAGGTATGACTACTTCCATCGATCTCCTGAGGCCGGCCGGACTCGTACGGAGCCCGGCCTTCAGCCACGTCGCGGTCCTCCCGCCAGGGGCGACCCAGATCCACGTCGGCGGCCAGAACGCCGTGGACGCCGACGGCCGCCTGGTCGGTGCCGACAACGTCGTCGCCCAGGTCGACCGGACGATGGCCAACCTGGGGACGGCCCTGGCCGCCGCCGGGGCCACGACGGCCGACCTGGTCAGCCTGACTGTCCTCCTGGTCGAGGGCCTCGACCTTGGCGCGGGGTACACGGCCGCCGCTCGTCACCTGGCCGTCGGGGACCGGGCCCCGACGGTCACGGCGGCCATCGTCCGGGGTCTTGCCGTGCCTGGCGCCCTGGTCGAGGTGTCCGCCGTCGCTGCGGTCGTGCGATGACCGAGCGACGCACCGGGCACACCAAGGACGCCGGTTGGGAGATCGGGGTCTCCCGGACCGTGCCCTTCCCGACGGAGGAAGTCTGGGACTTCCTCACCTCCGCCGCCGGGTGGGCGGTCTGGCTGGGCGCCGGTGTCGACCGGCTGGACGAGCCGGGCGTCGCCTACCAGACCGAGACGGGTACCGCTGGCCAGGTGCGGAGCTTCCGGGCCGGGGACCGGGTCCGGCTGACCTGGCAGCCGGTGGACTGGGACCACGACAGCACCGTGCAGTTCACCGTGACGCCGGTGGCCGGGAACCGGACCCGGGTCGTGTTCCATCAGGAGCGGCTGGTCGACGCGGCCGAGCGCGAGCGGCAGCGGCGGCACTGGCAGGGCGTGATGGACGCGTTGGTCACCGCCCTGGA
>DATHBQ010000242.1:0-15039 GCA_035296105.1 Propionibacteriaceae bacterium
CGGGGTCGGGCCGTGCCCGAGGTGCTGCTCAGCGGCCACCACCCGAGGATCGCGGCCTGGCGCCGGGACCAGGCCCTGACCCGGACCCGGCAGCGCCGGCCTGATCTGCTGCCGCTCAGCCTGGAGGGCCTGGTGGTCAGCCGGGCCCAGGACCCTGATGCCGGAGAGATCCTGACGCTGCAGCGGGCGGCGTTCCTGGCCGAGGCGCAGTGGAACGGCTCCCTGGACCTTCCGCCGCTGACCGAGACCCTGGCCGAGCTGACCGTGGCCCTCCAGCAGGAGCTCGTTCTGGTCGCGCGGCTCCGGGGCCGGGCGGTGGGCAGTGTGCGGGGAGCGCCGCGCCCTGGTGACCGCTGGCACGTGAGCCGACTGGCCGTCGTGCCGGACCGGCAGGGACAGGGGATCGGGACCTTCCTGATGGAGGTGATCGAGACCCTGGCCCCGCCGGAGACCAGTGCCATCTCCCTGGTGACCGGGGCCGGCAGCATGCCCAACCTGAGCTTCTACCGCGCGCGGGGCTACGTGGAGACCGAGCGGTCCGAGGGCGACACTGGAGTGCCGATCGTCGTCATGGAGCGGACGGCCACGCCGACAGCCTGACAACGCTACGGCAGCCAACCGGGGACTGGGGACACGCCGGGTGGAGGCGAAACGCGCGTAGCAGATTCAGGCGTCAGCCCAGATACGGCGGGGCGACGCCCCAGCCCCAGCGGGGGACGGGCGCTTCGCGGACCACGTCGGCCCCGGTCTTGGAGTTCTGCAGGGCCAGGCGGGTCGCCCACTCGGCGTAGCCGACGAGCGCGGCCCGGAACTCCGGGTCGTCCGGCAGGTCGGCGTCATCGGCGGCGACGCTGAGCAGAGTGACGAACTGCCGCCGCTGCTCGACCGTGATGTCGAGACCGAGGTGGTGGGCCAGCATCCGGGGATAGCCGCCCACCGGGGTGTACGTCGCCGGACCACCGAGCACCTCCGACCACCACGCCGTCACGTGTTCCCGGTGTTCCACGGTCACCCCGCCCGGGAAGAACGGACCCAGCAGCTCGTCGTGCTCCACCCGGTCGTAGAACGCGTTGATGAATGCGGCAATCGTCTCGTGCCCGCCGGCCCAGTCGTAGAGACTCGGCAGACCCTTTTCGGGCAGCCCCGGTGAGGTGGTCTGCACCTCGTAGTGGCGCATCTCGTCGATGTCCTCGAAGTACGGCCGGACCAGGGCGAAGAAGCCGCCGAACGCCGGGTCCTCGCGGAAGCCGTCGAGGTGCCCTTCGAGGGACTCCCACTCGATTCGGACCACGAAGTGGGCGGGCTCCTCCAGGCCCTGGGCGACCTCGTAGGACAGACAGCGCGGGTCGGCCTGGAGGATCGCGGCCGCGTCGGCGTACGCCTGCCGGAAGGCGTCGGCGCGTTCTGGCTCGATGGTGTAGCGGATGTACTCGACGATCACGCGGCTCCTCTCGGCCAGTGCATCGGCAGGCTACTCGCCGGTCTCGCCGTCGATCGCCTCGCGGAGCAGGTCGGCGTGGCCGTTGTGCCGGGCATACTCCTCGACCATGTGGGCCAGGATCCAGCGGACGTTGCGCGGCCGGCTGGACTCCCGGGGGCGACCGCGGGCCAGCTCTGCGCCGTCGGTGTAGGTGCCCAGGATCCGCCGCGACTCGGTGACCTGGTCCGAGAAGGCCGTCCAGACCTCGTCAACGGAGTGGCTGTCGAGGTTGAGGAAGTCGCCGTCCGGGTCGTCCGCGGTGTAGTAGAAGGTGAGCTCCGGCTGCGCGTCGAGCCACTCGCAGAACCAGCCGTACTCGACCTCGGTGAGATGCCGGACGAGTCCGAGCAGCGTCAGATTGGAGGTCGGGATCGCGCGGCGTTTGAGGTCGGTCTCGCTCAGCCGGGCACACTTCATCGCCAGGGTGGCCCGGTGGTAGTTGAGGTACTGACCGAGCACAGCGAGCTCACCGGTCTGCAGGTCGGGATCCTCTCGCGGGATGCTCGGATCGGCGGTCATCACTCCGGAGGGCATGGCCGCACCCTATCGACGCCGGTGCAGCTCGATGCGACACTCCAGGGGTGCGCTATCCGCCCCGGATGCCGGCACCGGACGACGGCGGCTGGGACGAGCTGTCGACGCGGCTCCGGGTGGTCCGGGACGCCCACTCCGACGCCCAGCACGACCTGGACACCCTGCTGACCCGTCCGACCCTGTTCGATCCGTCCGACGCCGCGACGGCCCGCTTCCGGCACGCGCTGCAGATCTGCGAGCAGCTCCCCACCGACAAGGGAGCCCTGGTGACCTCGTGGGCCGCGGACAGCGCGGTCGCGGCGCTGGAGGCGGCGTGGCAGCAGGCCCGGACCGAGGCCGATCGGGTCAAGCTGTCCCGGCTCCGTTCGGGGGAGCGCCTTCGGGTGCGCCGGGCCCGGCGTCTGCTGCGCAAGGCCCGGAGCGACCGGGGTTCGGTGCAGCTGCGACAGGGCTACTTCCACCGCGCGGAGAACCTGTTGGCGGGACTGGTCACGCTTCCGGACGCGCTGCGGGCCGAGATCAAGGAGGCCGTCCGGAGGCCGTCCCGGGTGGACGGACCGGTCGGCGAGCCCGGCAGCACCTGGGTGTGACCTACGCCCGTGGTGAAGAACACCAGTAGCACCACTGGTTCACTATCGTGTAACCGAAGGCCCCCCTCTAGGGTGGGAGCGTGGCGATCACCTTCCTGGCCTCACCGCGTACGGCGGTGCGGTCGACGGTCGCCCTCAAGGCCCTGATGGCGGTCACCGGGTTGATCTTGATCGGCTACCTGCTGGCCCATATGTACGGCAACCTGAAGGTGTTCTCGGGGGAGACCGCGTTCAACGAGTACGCGCACCATCTGCGCGTGCTGGGCGAGCCGCTCCTGCCGCGGAGCGGGGCACTCTGGATCATCCGCGTCGTGCTGCTGGCCAGCGTGTTCGCCCACATGTACGCGGCATTCAAGCTGTGGGGCCGGGCCCGCAAGGCCCGCGGTGGCGTCCAGCGCTACCACAGCAACCGGAACAGGACCGGAGTGCAGCGGACGTACGCCTCGTTCACCCTCCGCTGGGGCGGGGTGATCATTGCCCTCTTCGTCGTCTACCATCTGCTACACCTGACCTGGAACATCGTCGCCCCGGGCGGACCGGCGCCCGAGCCGTACGACCGGTTGGTCAACGGCTTCCGGATCTGGTGGGTGGTGGCCATCTACACCGTCGCCATGGCGGCGGTCGGCTTCCACCTGCGGCACGGTGTCTGGGCCGCGCTGAGCACGCTCGGAGCCAACGTCTCCAGCGTGGCCCGGCGGCGCCTGAACCTTCTCGCGTACGCCATGGCCGGCATCATCACTTTCGGGTTTCTGCTGCCGCCGTACGCGATCCTCTTCCGATGGGTGGGCTGACATGGCTGATGCGCGAACCACCGGGGCCGAGACCGGCCGCCCGGCCGGCGCCCTGCGCAAGGTGCGACGAACGACCGGCGGACTGCTGAACTCTCTCGACGCGGACACCTTCTACGAGACCGGGCCGGACATCGCCGACACCAAGGCGCCGAGCGGTCCGATCGAGAAGCGCTGGGACGAGCGCCGGTTCGGCGCCCGGCTGGTCAACCCGGCCAACCGCCGCAAGCTCAGCTTGATCATTGTCGGCAGCGGGCTGGCCGGGGCGTCGGCGGCCGCCACCTTGGGCGAGGCCGGCTACCAGGTCACCAACTTCTGCTACCAGGACTCCCCGCGCCGGGCCCACTCGATCGCCGCCCAGGGCGGCATCAACGCGGCCAAGAACTACCGCAACGACGGCGACTCGATCTATCGGCTTTTCTACGACACGGTGAAGGGCGGCGACTTCCGGGCCCGGGAGTCCAACGTCTACCGGCTCGCCCAGGTCAGTGTGGAGATCATCGACCAGTGCGTCGCCCAGGGAGTGCCGTTCGCCCGGGAGTACGGCGGGCTGCTGGACAACCGCTCGTTCGGCGGTGTGCAGGTATCCCGGACCTTCTACGCCCGCGGCCAGACCGGCCAGCAACTGCTGCTCGGCGCGTACCAGGCGCTGGAGCGCCAGATCGCGGCCGGCAGCGTGGTGATGAACACCCGGCACGAGATGCTCGAGCTGATCGTGGTCGACGGCCGGGCGCGCGGCGTAGTGGTCCGGGACATGGTGACCGGCGAGATCGAGACGCACCTGGCCGACGCCGTGGTGCTGGCCACGGGCGGCTACAGCAACGTGTTCTTCCTGAGCACCAACGCGATGGGCTGCAACGTGACCGCCACCTGGCGGGCCCACCGCAAGGGCGCCTACTTCGCCAACCCGTGCTTCACCCAGATCCACCCGACCTGCATCCCGGTCAGCGGCGACTACCAGTCCAAGCTGACCCTGATGAGCGAGTCCCTGCGCAACGATGGCCGGATCTGGGTGCCGAAGAGCGGCGAGGACAAGCGCGATCCGCGCGAGATCCCGGAGAGCGAGCGCGACTACTACCTCGAGCGGATCTACCCCTCCTTCGGCAACCTGGTACCGCGGGACATCGCGTCCCGGGCGGCCAAGAACGTCTGCGACGAGGGCCGCGGGGTCGGTGCCAGCGGGCTCGGCGTGTACCTGGACTTCGCCGACGCGATCACCCGGCTCGGCCGCAAGGCCGTCGAGGCCCGCTACGGGAACCTCTTCGACATGTACGCCCAGATCACCGGCGAGAACCCGTACGAGGTCCCGATGCGGATCTACCCGGCGGTCCACTACACGATGGGCGGCCTGTGGGTCGACTACGACCTGCAGTCGACGATCCCCGGCCTCTACGTCACCGGCGAGGCGAACTTCTCCGACCACGGAGCCAACCGGCTGGGCGCCTCGGCGCTTATGCAGGGACTGGCCGACGGGTACTTCGTGCTGCCCAACACGATCAACGACTACCTGGCCGACGGACCGTTCGCCAAGGTGGACCCGAGCCATCCGGCGGTCGTGGAGGCCGTCGAGGCCGTGCACAGCCGGATCGACAAACTGCTGTCGATCAAGGGCACCCGCACGGTCGACTCCTTCCACCGCGAGCTCGGGCAGATCATGTGGGACTACTGCGGGATGGAGCGCACCGAGGAGGGCCTGCGCAAGGCGGTCGGCCGGATCCGCGAGCTGCGGCAGGAGTTCTGGTCCGACGTGCGGGTGCTGGGCACCGGCATGGAGCTCAACCAGGCGCTGGAGAGGGCCGGCCGGGTGGCCGACTTCTTCGAGCTCGGCGAGCTGATGTGCATCGACGCGCTGGTCCGCCGGGAGTCCTGCGGCGGGCACTTCCGCGCCGAGTCGCAGACCGAGGAGGGCGAGGCGCTCCGGCACGACGACGAGTTCGCCTACGTCTCGGCCTGGGAGTTCACCGGCGACGGCCACCGGCCCGTCCTGCACAAGGAGCCGTTGGTCTACGAGTACGTCGAGATGAAGCAGAGATCCTACAAATAAAGAGCAAGGGGGGACGACCCCCCTTGAACCCCCCGCGGCGCGCCGACAACACACGGGCGCGCGCCCGGTACTGGAGGCGACCATGAACATAACCGTCCGGGTGTGGCGGCAGAAGGACCGGTACTCCGAGGGCAAGATGGCGATCTACGCCGTCCCTGACATCTCCGAGGACATGTCCTTCCTGGAGATGCTCGACGTGCTCAACGAGCGGCTGACGATGCGCGGCGACGAGCCGATCGCGTTCGACCACGACTGCCGAGAGGGCATCTGCGGCACCTGCGGGCTGGTGATCAACGGCGTGGCCCACGGCCCGCTGCAGACCACCACCTGCCAGCTGCACATGCGGTCCTTCTCCGACGGCGACGTGATCGACATCGAGCCGTGGCGGGCGGACGCGTTTCCGGTGGTCAAGGACCTGGTGGTCGACCGCGGGGCCTTCGACCGGATCATCGCCTCCGGCGGTTACATCTCGGCGCCGACCGGCACCGCTCCGGATGCCCACGCCACCCCGGTGGCGAAGGTCGACGCCGACCACGCCTTCGACGCCGCCACCTGTATCGCCTGCGGGGCCTGTGTCGCCGCCTGTCCCAACGGATCGGCGATGCTGTTCACCGCCGCCAAGGTGACCCACCTCGGTCTCCTCCCGCAGGGCCAGCCGGAGCGGTACTCCCGGGTGCGCAGCATGGTGACCCAGCACGACGAGGAGGGGTTCGGCCACTGCACCCTCATCGGTGAGTGCTCGGCCGTCTGCCCGAAGGGGATCCCGTTGGAGACGATCTCCCGGCTCAACCGGGACCTGCTGTCCTCCCTGACCAAGAACTGACGGCTCTCAGCCGACTCGGTCGCCGCTAGTCGTCTTCCCCGGTGTCGTCGTCCCCGCTGTCGTCGTTCTCGCTGTCGTCGTTCCCGCCGCCACCGGGGCCGCGATCGTCATCGCCGGAGGCGTTGACGTCGCCGCCGCGGCCTCGACCGCGGCCGCGGTTGTCCTCGGTCTCGCTCGGCGTCGGGGCGGTCGAGCGGCGGACGGTCGGCTCCGGGCCGGAAGCGGCGGACTTCGTGGTGGTTGGGGCGCTGGGGACGGCGGCCGGGATGTCGGCCGGCGACGGGAACGCCGTCGGGGTGGTGGTCGACGAGGCCGATGGTGTGGGGGTCGGGTCGCTGACCACGCGGTCCGGTCCGGTTGTGGCCACCAGCGCCCCGGCGAGCACCCCCAGGACGGCTGATGCTCCGAGTGCGACGATCCCCTGCGTACGCCTCTGCATGTCCCCACCGTAGCCAGGGCCGGCCGAGCCAGCCCGGCCCGGAGCGATGTTGCTTGACCGTTGAACAATTCCGTCACGGCCTGGTCACGACCGTGGACGTCAGTCGGCGAGGCCAGGCGCCGGCTCGCTCGAGCCGACGTCTAGCCTGCAGCAATGACCACCATCGCGATCACCGGAGCCGCCGGCAAGACCGGACGGGTGGTGTGCCGCCACTTTCTGGACCACGGCTACGACGTCCGGCCGATCGACAGTGAGGGCCGTCCGGGCCGGTACGGCGATCTGGCCGGCGACCTCGGTGTCGGGCTGTTCCGCGCCGACCTGACCGACTTCGGGCAGACCCTGGAGTCGGTGGCCGACTGCGACGCGATCGTGCACCTGGCGGCGATCCCGGCGCCTGGCCTGCGTCCGGACAGCACGACGTTCCTGGACAACACCGCGATGAACTACAACGTCTTCGCCGCCGCCCAGCGGCTGGGCATCGAGCGGGTCGTGTGGGCGTCGAGCGAGACCACCTTCGGACTCCCGTTCGCGGTGCCGCCGCGCTACGCTCCCATCGACGAGGACCACTACCCGCTGCCGACCAGCACGTATGCGCTGTCCAAGGTGGTGGGGGAGACCATGGCCACCCACTTCGCGGAGTGGACGGGCGGGACGTTCCTCGCCCTCCGCATCTCCAACGTGCACGTCGAGGCCGACTACGCCGCGGTTCCCGGCTATCAGTCCGACTTCGCGCTCCGGCGCTGGAACCTGTGGGGCTATGTCGACGCGCGGGACGTCGGTCAGGCCTGCCGGCTGGCGGTCGAGGCCGAGCTCACCGGCGCCCACAGCTTCATCATCGCCGCCGCGGACACGATCATGGAGGCGAACAACACCGAGCTGCTGGCCGACCAGTTCCCGGGCCTGCCGCTGACCCGCTCGGTCGGCGACCACGAGACCCTGCTCTCGATCGACAAGGCCCGAGCGATGCTCGGCTATGCGCCCCGGTACAGCTGGCGGAACCGGTGAGACCGAGCTCCCGCCGTGGGACTGAACCGTTGTCCCCACTGAGACCGGGCGCTAGCGTGGATCCCGCCGTATCCCCGAGCCCGAGGTAGACCGTTGAGCCGCTGAGACGCCTTCCCGCCCGGCGACGATCCGTCGCCGCGCCCGTCCGCGATCTCAGGAGTGCTCCGTGCCGGCCTTCGTCCTCACCCATCTCGGCTTCGCGTGGCCCGACGGCGACGTCGTGTTCGACGACCTCGACCTCACCTTCCCGGACGGGCTCACCGGCCTGGTCGGGCGCAACGGCGAGGGCAAGACCACGCTGCTGCGCATCCTCACCGGCGACCTCGTCCCGACCTCCGGTCAGGTCGTCCGACCGGCCGTGATCGGCTACCTGCCCCAGCAGCTGACCCTTGACGTCCGCCGGCCGGTCGCGGAGCTGCTCGGCGTCGCCGACCGTCTTGCAGCGCTGCGCCGGACCGAGGCGGGGGAGGCGACTCCGGACGACCTGGACCGGCTGGACGGCCACTGGGACCTGCCGGAGCGCATCACGGCGACCCTGGGCGACCTGGGTCTGGCCGACGTCGACCTCGACGCCCGGGTGGGCGTGCTCTCCGGCGGCCAGGTGGTGCTGACGGCCCTGGCCGGTCTGTTCCTCGCCCGGCCGGACGCGTTGATCCTGGACGAGCCGACCAACAACCTGGACCGCCAGGCCCGGGAACTGCTGATCACCGCCATCCGCCGCTCGTCCGGCCCGGTCATCGTGGTCAGCCACGACCGTGAGCTGCTGGACCTGGTCGACCAGGTCGTGGAGCTCCGGGCCGGGACCGCGCGGCTCCACGGCGGCAACCTGTCCAGCTTCCAGACCGCGCTGGCCGTGGAGCAGGAGGCCGCCACGCGGTCGGTCCGGGCGGCCAAGCAGGACCTACGCCGGCAGCAGCGCGAGCTGGCCGAGGCCCGGGTGCGGCTGGACCGGCGGCAGCGCTATGCCCGCAGCCAGGCCGACAACGTGCCCAAGATCGTCGCCGGGGCGATGAAGCGCGCCGCCCAGGTGTCGGCCGGCAAGCTCCGCGGAGGGCACGAGGCCGACGTGGCTGAGGCTGACCGGGCGCTGCGGGCGGCCGAGGACCAGGTCCGCGACGACGACGTCATCACCGTCGACCTGACCGCGACCACCGTTCCGGCCGGTCGGGACGTACTCGTGATGGACGAGGTCGTCCTGCGCAACGGGCGCACGGTGTCGGTACACCTGCGCGGGCCGGAGCGGGTGGCGGTCACCGGGGCGAACGGGTCGGGCAAGACGACCCTGATCGACACCGCGACCGGTGTCCTCGCTCCCCGGTCCGGAACGGTTCGCGCCCTGGTCCCGGTGCGCGTCCTGCCGCAGCGACTCGATCTGCTGCCCGACGACGAGACGGTGCTGGCGGCGGTCGCCCGCTACGCGCCGACGGCCGACGACAACACGCTGCGGGCCCGGCTGGCCGGCTTCCTCCTCGGAGCCGACTCGGTACGCCGCCCCGTCGGCACGCTGTCGGGCGGCGAGCGGTTCCGCGCGACGCTGGCCGCCCTGCTGCTGGCCGAGCCGCCGCCCCAGCTGCTGGTGCTGGACGAGCCGACCAACAGCCTGGACCTCGACAGCGTGGCCCAGCTGGTCGCGGCGCTGCGGCAGTACCGGGGCGCTCTGCTGGTGGCCAGCCACGACGAGCCCTTCCTGGCCGAGATCGGGATCGCCCGCCGGCTGGAGCTGTCAGGTGACTAGCTGAGGTGGCGACCTCCTGGGCCGCCGACAACCACAACCGGGGGTGCGCCGGATAATTGGTCTCCGGCTGGCCGTGTGGCAAACTGGTGCGCTGTTGTCCGCACCGTGCGACGCCTGCCACAGGGGGAACGTCGCGGAGTGGACGAGAACCCCAAGACACGAGCACAGGTGACCTGTGGCACCGGCAAGGACAACTCCATGAGCAAGCTCATCGACCAGATCGACCAGGCGTCGCTGCGAACCGACGTACCGGCCTTCCGACCCGGTGACACCGTCAAGGTGCACGTTAAGGTCGTCGAGGGCAACCGTTCCCGGATCCAGGTGTTCACCGGCGTGGTGATCGGGCGGTCCGGCGACGGCGTACGCGAGGCGTTCACCGTCCGCAAGGTGAGCTTCGGAGTCGGCGTGGAGCGGACCTTCCCGGTGCACAGCCCGATCATCGACAAGATCGAGGTCGACCGGCGCGGCGACGTACGGCGGGCCAAGCTGTACTACCTGCGCGGCCTGCGAGGTAAGGCGGCCAAGATCAAGGAGAAGCGCGACGCGAGCTGAGCCGCGGAACAGACGTGGCGACAAGGGACGGAGCAGACGCCGCCCCCCGTCGCGCCCTGCCCGAGGAGGAGCCGCCCGAGCCTGAGCGGCTGACCTTCGGCCAGCATGTCGTGGCGTTCCTCAAGGAGCTGACCGCGGTCGTGGTCGGTGCCGTGGTGGTCGCCTCACTGCTGCGGGGCTTCGTCGGCCAGATGTTCCTGATCCCCTCGGTCTCGATGGAGGACACGCTGCAGGTCGCCGACCGGGTCGTGGTGGAGAAGCTCAGCAGCGTCGAACGCGGCCAGGTGGTCGTGTTCAAGGACCCGGGCCGCTGGCTGACCGGCCCGACCCCGCCCGAGCGCGGTGTGGTGGGCAAGGCGTTCCAGTTCGTCGGTGTGCTGCCCGACCCGAGCACCGAGCACCTGATCAAGCGGGTGATCGGGATGTCCGGCGATCGGGTGGTGTGCTGCGACGACAGCGGGCGGATCACCGTCAACGACACGCCGCTGGACGAGTCCTCCTACCTGTACACCGATCGCGACGGCGTCCAGGTGGCGCCCTCCTCGATCGAGTTCGAGGTGCTGGTGCCGGCGGGGAGGATCTTCGTGATGGGCGACCATCGCGACCGCAGCAGCGACTCGCGGTGCCACCTCAAGGACACCTCCCCGGGTCAGGTCGAGGGCGAGAATGCTTTCGTGGACCTCGACCTGGTGGTGGGACGGGCGATCGCGGTGGCCTGGCCGTTCGAGCGGAAGCACCGGTTGCCGATCCCGGATACCTTTGAGTCCGTCCCGCCGGGCAAGCAGCCGGCGCCCGACCGACCCGAGATCATCGCCGGACCCGAGGCCAACTGTTGACAACGTCTGAGAAGTCCGCGCCGCCGGCTGCGCGGAGGTCCGCGCCGTCCGGTGGCGGTCGCGCCCTCGGCTTCTTGAAGGAGCTGGCCATCGTCCTGGTCGGGGCGATCATCGTCTCGTCGCTGCTGCGGGCCTTCGTCGGGCAGATGTTCATCATCCCGTCCGAGTCGATGGAGAACACCCTGCTCGAGGGCGACCGGGTGGTGGTGCAGAAGATCACCGACTTCCATCGTGGCGACGCGGTGGTCTTCCGCGATCCCGGCGGCTGGCTGTCGGAGCCCGTGGCGGACCCGGGGCCGTTCGACCGGGTCCTGGAGTTCATCGGCGTTCCGACCCAGAGCACCCCGGGCCACCTGATCAAGCGGGTGATCGGGCTGCCCGGCGACACCGTCGTGTGCTGCGACGACGACAACCGGATCACCGTCAACGGCTACTCTCTCGATGAGTCCGCCTATCTCTATGTCGACTCCGACGACGTCCAGATCAACCCCTCGGACGTCCGGTTCAAGGTCGTGGTGCCGGCGGACCGGATCTTCGTCATGGGCGACCACCGCGACGTGAGCGCCGACTCGCGCTGCCATCTGTCCGATCTGTCGAGCAACGGCCGCAAGGGCCAGGTGGCCTTCGTGCCGCTCGAGAACGTGGTCGGCCCGGCCTTCGGCATCGCGGCGCCGTTCGACCGGACCAGTCGGCTGCACCGTCCGGCCGTCTTCGCCGAGGTTCCGGGCGCGGCCGAGCCCGCTCCGAGCCAGGCGGTGATCGAGCCCGAGGGAGTCAGCTGCTGATGCCCCCCAACGGAGGATCCGGGCCGGTCGTGGTGCGGCGCGACAGTGGCATCTACGGCTACGAGCGGGCGCTCAAGCGCGTGGGCTTCGACCCGGTGGCCGGGGCGGACGAGGCGGGCCGGGGTGCCTGCGCGGGTCCCTTGGTGGCGGCGGCGGTGATCCTGAGCGACACCAAGGCCAGACAGATCGGTGGACTCAACGACTCCAAGCTGCTCACCGCCCGGCAGCGCGAGCGGCTCTACACCGAGATCACCGCCAAGGCGGTCGCCTGGTCGGTGGTCAGCCTGGAGCCGGGGGAGTGCGACGTGCTCGGCATGCACGTGGCCAACGTCATGGCGCTGCGGATGGCGCTGATGCGGCTGGACGTCGCGCCCCGCTACGTGCTCACCGACGGCTTCCCCGTGGACGGGCTGGGCACCCCCGGGCTGGCGGTGTGGAAGGGCGACCGGGTCGCCGCCTGCGTGGCGGCCGCCTCGATCATCGCCAAGGTGACCCGCGACCGGGTGATGTGCGAGCTCGACGAGCGCTACCCCGAGTACGCCTTCAAGATCCACAAGGGCTACTGCACGCCGCTCCACCAGGAGCGGCTCGACGCGTACGGTCCCTCGGCCACGCATCGGATGCGCTTCATCAACGTGTCCCGGACAACTAGAGTCGCTGTTTGACATGAGTGCGGAAGACCTTGAGCAGTACGAGAGTGACCTGGAGCTCCAGCTCTACCGGGAGTACAAGGACGTCGTCGGCATCTTCACCTACGCGGTGGAGACGGAGCGGCGGTTCTACCTGTGCAACGCGGTGGACCTGAAGGTCAGGACCGAGGGCGGCGACGTCTACTACGAGGTGTCGATGAGCGACGCCTGGGTGTGGGACATGTACCGGCCGGCCCGGTTCGTGAAGAGTGCCAAGGTGCTGACCTTCCGCGACGTGTCGATCGAGGAGATCGCTCACAGTGACCTCGAGGTCCCCAAGCCCTCCTGATCTTGCGTGGCTCGCACCCGTCTCGCCGCGATTTGGCATCGCCGCCGGGAGGCTCGCCCTGGACCGGCGCGTAGTGTTCGAAGGACGCATCGCGGGCCCAGGTGCGGTCCACCTTGTTGGCGAAGATGAGCGTCGGGATCCGGAGCAGGCGCAGGGTCCGCAGCAGGATCCCGGTCTGCGCCTGCACGCCCTCGACCGAGGACACCACGAACACGGCGCCGTCCAGGACGTCGAGCACCCGTTCCACTCGGCGATGAAGTCGGGGTGACCGGGGGTGTCGAGCAGGTTGACGGTGAGGTGGCCGAGGTCGAAGGAGACGACCGCGGCCGTGATGGTGATGCCCCGCGCGCGTTCCAGGGCAAGGGAGTCGGTTTGGGTGCTGCCCCGGTCGACGCTGCCGATCTCGTCGATGACCGCGGCGGCGTCGAGCAGCCGCTCGGTGAGGCTGGTCTTACCGGCGTCGACGTGCGCCAGGATCCCAGGTTCAGCGAAGTCAAGTTCTCATGTCCTTGGTGTGGGTGACGTAGGCCGGGAGGGCCATGAGAAGCTGCCGCACTGGAGTCCCCCTTCGGGGTGGTGGGCCGACGGCCGGTTGCGAGCCGGCCACGTCGACACTGTGTGTCACGCTGAGCCGTGACGCAAGCGAATTCTTCCGGGGGGGCACGCGGCTTCGTCGTACTGGGTTTGCTGTCGACCTTCGGCCCGATCTCGCTCGACCTCTACCTGCCGGCACTGCCTCAGCTGGCGGCGGAGCTCGAGGCATCGACCTCGGCCGCCCAGCTCACGATCACCGCGTGCCTGATCGGCCTGGCCGTGGGCCAGGTCATCGCGGGGCCACTGTCGGACCGGTACGGCCGCAAGCGTCCACTGATGGTCGGCCTGGTGGCGTACGCGCTGGCCTCCCTGGCGTGCGCGTTCGCCTGGTCGATCTCGGTGCTGCTGGTGCTGCGGCTGATCCAGGGCCTTGCTGGAGCGGCAGGGATCGTCATCGCCCGGGCGGTGGCCCGGGACCTCTACGAGGGGCGCCGGCTGGTGGTGTTCTTCTCCCGGCTGGTACTGGTCTCGGGACTGGCACCGGTGATCGCTCCGGTGCTGGGCGGCCAGCTGAACCGGGTGATGACCTGGCGGGGGATCTTCGGCGTACTCGCCGGGATCGGGGTGATGCTGGTGCTGGCCGGTCTGCTCGGTCTCCGGGAGAGCCTGCCGCCCGAGCGGCGGGTCACCGGCGGCCTGGCGGACACCCTGCGCGGGTTCGCCGTGCTCATCCGCGACCGGTTCTTCCTGGGCGTCGCACTCGCCGGAGGTCTGGCCGGTGCCTCCATGTTCGCCTACATCGCCGGTGGCACGTTCGTCCTGCAGCGGATCTACGGATTGAGCCCCCAGGGCTTCTCGCTGGCCTTCGGCCTGAACTCCGTCGGGATCATGATCGCCGCCCAGCTGAGCGGACGGCTCACCCGGCGGCTCTCGCCGCTGCGAGTCCTGGCCGCGGGCCTGGCCGTCAACCTGCTCGGGGCGCTCTGCCTGCTGGCCACGGTGCTGCTCGGCGTCGGGCTTCCGTTCCTGCTGGGTTCGCTGTTCGTGATGGTGAGTGCTATCGGTCTGATCCTGCCCACCTCCACCGCGCTCGGGCTGTCCAACTACCCGAACCGCGCGGGCACCGCGTCCGCGTTGCTGGGCCTGCTGCAGTACCTGGTCGGCGGTGTGGCCGCCCCGCTGGTCGGCCTCGCCGGTGAGGACACGGCCGTGCCGCTGGGCCTGGTCGCCGGCTCGGCCAGCGCGGGCGCCTGTCTGGTGTTCGCCTGGCTGGTGGTGCCGCCGTTGCTCGCCCGCCGGCGCGCTGACGCCCTGTCCCAGCCGGCCGAGCCGCCGTTGACCCCGGGCTGACTCGTAGCCCGGCAGCGTCCACCGCGGCCCTGACCGGGGGGAACGGGCTGCTGTCCACAGCTGGCTCGCCCCGGTTTCCACAGGTTTCGGCGGGGCCGGTCGATCGGCCGCGGCGTCCGCATCCTTCCGGGCGGAGGTGCGCAGATGGGCGGAGAGACGAGGGAGTCCCGGCAGCAGGTCGGGCGGCGGGGTGAGGACCTGGCCTGTGCGGAGCTGCAGCGTCAGGGACTGGCCGTGCTGGCGCGCAACTGGCGCTGCCCGCGCGGCGAGATCGACATAGTCGCGGCCGACCGGTCGGGTCGGGATCTGACCCTGGTCTTCTGCGAGGTCAAGTGTCGCAGCGGGCTGGGGTTCGGGCATCCGCTGGAGGCGATCACCTACGCGAAGCTGCGGACGCTGCGCCAGCTGGCGGCGCAGTGGATGCGCGAGAATGGGGTCACGGCGCGGTTGATCCGGGTGGACGCCATCGGGGTGGTCCTGGTCCCGGGCGAGGAGCCGTCGTTGACTCATCTCCGGGCGGTGGGCTAGAGATGGCGTCGGCGTGTGCCTGGTCGGTGGCCCTGTCC
>DATHBQ010000243.1:0-4608 GCA_035296105.1 Propionibacteriaceae bacterium
GGGCAAAGCCGCGTCGTTCGCGGGCTTTGATCGGTCTCATCGTCGTCGCGCTCCTGGCCGGCGGCGTGGTCGCTGCGTTGCGCTTCTGGCCCGGCTCGCTGACCGCGGTCGGCCCCACCACGTCGCCGGCCGCGGTGAGCACGCCGAGTGCGGCCGTGCCGAGCACCCCGACCACGACGACGGCCACGCCGACCCCGACCACATCGGCCAGGCCCACCGCTACCCCGGCCAGTGCCGATGCGGTGCGGGCGTTGGCGGCCTGCCAGAAGCGGGTACGGGCCGCTGACGAGGTCCTCGACGAGGCCCGGACGGGAATCGGCCACTGGGAGGCCCACGTCGACGCCGAGCGCAAGGCCCGGCGCGGTGACATCTCGGTCGACGAACGCCAGGCGATCTTCAAGGAGACGCGACTCAAGGGCCCCGCCGACCAGAAGCGCTACGCCGACGCGCAGCGGAACTACGAGCGGGCCCGCGACGCCTTCTGTGGCAAGGCCAAGGGAGCCGACGGCAAGGTCGCGGCCACGCTGTCGAAGTGCCGCGAGCGGGCCGTGGCCCAGGGTCCGCTGATGCGGGCCGCCGGTGCGGCGATGCGTGACTGGAAGAGCCACCTGGCCGACATGCAGCGGTCCCGTGAGGTCCACCTCGACAACGCGCAGGCGGTCTGGATCGCGGCGTACCGGGCGGCGCCGAAGAACATCAACGCCTACGAGAAGGCCGTGGACGACTTCGACGCGCCCCGCTGCTGACGGCTGAACTACACCGCTGTCAGTCCTCGGCTCTACTGTCCGGGGCATGGCAGCGGTCGCCACCCAGGCCTCGTTCGATGACTTGGGCGTTCATCTGTCCCAGGTGAGCTTCTGTGTCGTCGACCTGGAGACGACCGGTGGCGCGGAGACCGACATGATCACCGAGGTCGGTGCGGTCAAGATCCGTGGCGGTGAGGTGCTCGGGAAGTTCCAGACCCTGGTCAACCCGCGCTCGGCGATCCCGCCGCTGATCGCGGTGCTGACCGGCATCACCAACTCGATGGTCGCCGAGGCTCCGCCGCTGCGCCAGGTGCTGCCGGCGTTCCTGGCCTTCGCCCAGGGCACCGTGGTGGTGGCCCACAACGCGCCGTTCGACACCGGCTTCCTGCGCCGGGCGTGCGACGCGCTGGGCTACGCCTACCCCCGCTGGCCGGTGGTGGACACCGCGAGCCTGGCCCGTCAGATCCTGCTTCGTGATGAGGTGCCGGACTGCCGACTGGCCACCCTGGCCCGCCACTTCCGGGCCGCGACCACACCGAACCACCGCGCCCTGGTCGACGCCGAGGCCACCGTGGACGTGCTCCACGGCCTGATCGAACGCGTGGGCAACCTCGGTGTGCACACCATCGAGGACCTCCAGGAGTTCAGCCGGCGGGTGTCACCGCAGCGCCGCGCCAAGCGCACCTGGGCAGCGGGGCTGCCGGACCGGCCGGGGGTGTACCTGTTCGTGGCCGAGCACGGACCGCAGCG
The DNA here is from genome assembly GCA_035296105.1 of Propionibacteriaceae bacterium. Classification (GTDB taxonomy): domain Bacteria; phylum Actinomycetota; class Actinomycetes; order Propionibacteriales; family Propionibacteriaceae; genus Microlunatus. The sequence goes on from DATHBQ010000243.1 coordinate 1,497, forward strand.
GCACATCCTCTACGTCGGCAAGTCCAGGAGCATCCGCACCCGGGTCCGCAGCTACTTCACCGCCGCGGAGAAGCGGCCCCGGATCGACGAGATGGTGCGGCTGGCCACCGGGGTCGAGGCGGTGCCGTGCCTGACCTCGCTGCAGGCCGACGTCACCGAGCTCCGGCTGATCGCCGCCCACGCGCCGCGTTACAACCGGCGTTCGAAGTTTCCCGAGCGCGTGTCCTGGATCAAGATCACCGATGAGGCGTTCCCCCGGTTGTCGGTGGTCCGCAGTGTGCGGGACGACGGCGCCACCTACTTCGGCCCGTTCAGCAGCCGGCAGGCCGCCGAGGACGTGGTGCTGGCGATCTATGACGGCTTCCCGATCCGCCAGTGCACCCCGCGGCTGAGCGTCGCTAGGCCGACCAACGCCTGCGCGCTCGCCGGGATGGGCCGGTGCTGCGCGCCCTGTGACCGGACCACCAGCCGAGGCGAGTACGCCGGCCTGGTCGAGCAGGTCCGGGCGGCTCTGGCCGTCGACGCCCGGCCCGCCGTCGCGGGGGTCCAGAACCGGCTGAAGCGGTTGGTGCAGCAGCAGCGCTTCGAGGAGGCCGCGACCATCCGGCGCCGGCTGGAGACGCTGCTGCGGACCGGCGCCCGGTTCCACCGGGTACGCAGCCTGGCCGCCTGCCCGGAGATCGTCGGCGCCCGCCGGGAGGGACCGGACTGGGAGATCCACGTGATCCGCCACGGCCGGCTGGCCGGCACCGGCGTGGCCACCCCCAACGAGGTCCCGCAGGCGGTGGCCCGGGCCGTCCGCGCCGGGGCCGAGACGGTCACCCGGCCGCCGGACCCGCTGCCCGCCGCCGGGATCGAGGAGACCGAGCGGATCGCCGACTGGCTGGAGCAGCCCGGCGTACGCCTGATCGAGATCACCGGCGACTGGGCCTGGCCGCTGCACGCGGTGCTGGACCACGACGCGCTCGTGCACCATGCCCTCGGCGCTCAGTAGTCTCTGCAGGCGTTCCCGTCTCCACCCGCGCGCTGACGATCATCACCGGGATCCTGCTGCTCGCCGTGGTGGTCGCCGCCATCGCCGCCTGGTGGATAACCCGCCAGCCACCGCTGACCCCGATCCCCATCCCGTCGGTGTCGCTGGGCTGAACTCGACCCTTCTCTCCGAAACCGGTCACTTGCGACAAGGTCTGGGCGCCGGACCATGTCGGAACTGACCGGTTCCTGGACGTGAGGCTCCTCAGAGCAAGACGAGCTTGGCCGTCACGGCGGCCAGGCAGAGCACGATCACGCCGAGCAGGCCGACGACCTGGACGGTGGCGCGGTTCTGGCGGGGCGCGTACGCGAGCACGGCCCCGACCAGCGCGCCGATCAGCAGCCCGCCGATCAGGATCAGCCAGCCGAAGCTGTTGAAGCCGACCAGCACGCTGTAGAGGATCAGCAGCACGAACAGGCCGATGTCCGCCCGCACGTCCTCCCGCTGCTTGTACTTGAAGATCGAGTTGGCGGCCAGCAGCCCGATCACCGCCGCCGGTGCCGCATATCCCAGCCCGGACAGCGGCCCCAACAGGAAGAGCAGGGTGGTGCCGCCCAGGCCGGCGGCGAAGTAGAGGGCCAGCATCCGCCAGCGGCCCAGCTCCGACTCCATCGTCCGGCCGGCGATCCACAGCACCAGCAGGATCATCAGGGTGCCGAGCAGTCCGCCCGAGGTCAGCGCGGCGGTCACCAGCCGCCAGAACTGGCCGCCGGCGACCGCCTGGTTGCTCATGATCAGCAGCCCGTCGACGAGTCCGCGGGTGACCAGATCCAACAGCCAGACCGCGGCCAGCACTCCCATCAGCGCGTAGGTGGTGCTGCCGCTGCCCGAACGGACCACGGCGCCGAACGCGGTCCGCGGCTGCCGCACGGTGGACCGGCCCGATGCGATGCACTTCGGGCACTGGAACCCGACCGAGGCCGGGTTCATGCACTCACCGCAGATCGGCCGCTTGCAGCGCCGGCAGGAGATGCCGGTCATCCGCTCCGGGTGCCGGTAGCAGGCGGCGAAGTCGGGCGCGGTGAACCCGGGGCCGGAGGGGGGCGGCTGGCTCACCCGGCGATGTCGACGGAGGTGATCACGACCTCGTCGACCGGCCTCTCGTTGCGGGTCCGGACCTTGGCGATCTTGTCCACTACTGCCCGGCTGGCCTCGTCAGCAACCTCGCCGAAGATGGTGTGCCGCCGGTTCAGGTGCGGAGTGGGCCCCACGGTGATGAAGAACTGCGAGCCGTTGGTGCCGGGACCGGCGTTCGCCATCGCCAGCAGGTAGGGCTTGTTGAAGACCAGGTCCGGGTGGAACTCGTCACCGAAGGTGTAGCCGGGCCCGCCGCGACCGCTGCCCTCGGGGTCGCCGCCCTGGATCATGAAGCCGTCGATCACCCGGTGGAAGATCAGCCCGTCGTAGAACCGGCCGGTGGTCTTCCGCCCGGTCTGGGCGTCGCGGTACTCCTTGGTGCCCGACGCCAGACCGACGAAGTTCGCCACGGTCTTGGGCGCGTGGTCGCCGAACAGGTTGATCACGATGTCGCCGTGGTTGGTGTGCAACGTTGCGGTCTGCGGCACGTGCGGGAGTCCTTTTCGTCGGGGATCGGCCTCGGGACGAGGAGCGATTGTCGGCTGCCATCCTCTCAGAGGGACGCAAACGATCCAGGCCACTCGCAGCCGCGACCCGGGCGGTACGGTGGGCGGAGGCTCCGCCCAGGGCGGAGAGGTTTCTCACTACGGAGGAAGCGTGTCCAGGAGTTCCCGCCGCGCCGAAGCCGCCCGAATGAAGGCCGCCGAGAAGGACTTCGTCCACACGGCCGCCGACCGAGTAGGGCCGTTCGCGCAGTCAGCCGCCGAGAAGGTGGGGCCGCTCGCCGTGGTCGCCGCCGACGCCATCGGGGCGGCCGCTGACAAGGTGTCCCCCATCGCCCATTCAGCCGCCAGCCGGGTCGGGCCGCTGGCCCAGAGCGCCGCGGAGCGGGTCGGACCGCTGGCCCAGAGCGCCGCGGACCGGATCGCCCCGCTGGCCACCTCGACGGTCGGGCTGGTGACGCCCTACGCCAAGGTGGCGGCCGGGCGGGTGTCGCCGTAT
>DATHBQ010000244.1:0-1892 GCA_035296105.1 Propionibacteriaceae bacterium
CAGCAGGTGGCGGGACTGGCCGTCCCGGGGCCGCGGGGCACGGCCGCCCACGGGGCGCCGGTCCACAGCACGAAGAGGATGCCGCACAGCGCGGCGCGGTCGTCGGCGAAGGGGCGGCCGCCCTTCGGCCGCGGCGGGCGGGGCGGCAGGATCGGGGCGACGATCTCCCAGAGGTCGTCGGCCAGGCGGGGGATATCCAGGGCGCCATGATGCCACGCCACCTCCGGTTGTGAAATGCGCTCTTACGCCGATCCCCGGGGACGCGGACGGCTAGATCGGATCGCCATCCAGCCGACGCCGGTCGAATTGGAACCCCCTGAACCATCGCGCGTGGTGCGGCGGATGAGGCCCCCCAAGCGGTCGGCGAACCGGACGGAGGTTGCTAGGTCGGGGTGGGGTCGATGCCAGGCCACGGGGGTGGGCTTCCGAACATGGCGGTGGGTCGTGCAACAGGAGCTGGCCGGCGGGAAGACCCGGCGTGGGTAGAGCGGGACGCGGCGAGGGTGCAGGGTCCATCCCCGGACGAGGAACGTGCGCGATGCGGATCCCCGGATTTCAGGACCTGTCCCCGCGGGCCGTGGCCGTTCGGGCCGGCAAGGACTTCGTGAACCACGACATGCCGACCTACGCGGCGGCGCTGGCCTTCCGGGCGCTGCTGGCGCTCTTCCCGTTCGCCATCTTCCTGCTGGCCCTGCTCGGCTCCATCGGGCTCACCGACTTCTTCGACTGGCTGGTCGGGCAGGCGCAGACCGCGTTGCCGCAAGACGCGGCCAGTGTGGTCGGGCGGGTGACCCGCGAGATCCGGAACCAGGCCACGGGCGGCCTGCTCTCCTTCGGCATCGTGACGGCGATCTGGGTTGCTTCCACGGCGGTGCGCTCGCTGATGACCGCGCTCAACGCCGCCTACGACGTGGAGGAGTCGCGGCCGGTCTGGAAGCGCTACCCGCTCTCGGTCGCCTACACCCTCGGCCTGGCCGCGATGCTGATCGCCGCGGCCGCGCTGATGCTCGTCGGCCCGCAGGCTGTCCAATGGGTCGCCGGCCACGTCGGCCTGGGCGGCCTCGTCGTCGCCCTCTGGGCCTGGCTGCGCTGGCCGGCGGCGGTCCTGCTGCTGCTCACCGCGGTCGCGGTGGCCTACTACGTGGCCCCGGACGTCGACCAGACGTTCCGGTTCGTGACACCGGGATCGGCGCTGGCGGTCGCGGCCTGGGTCGGCACCTCCCTCGGGTTCTCCTCCTACGTCGGTACCTTTGGGTCCTACGGCGCCACCTACGGCAGCCTCGGCGGGGTCGTCGTCCTGCTCCTGTACCTCTTCATCTCGGCCGCCATGCTGCTGCTGGGCGCGGAGGTCAATGCGGCGATCTACCAGCTGGCCGGACAGCTGCATGGGGACCACGGAGCGGACTGACTGAGGGTTGACGGCGCCCTCGCTCGGCATGGACGCTACCCCAAGGACGCACGGAGCGTGCGTGAGCCGGCCCCGTCGTGGCCGGTGCCGCCCGCCGGCGTGTCGGCGCCTGTCGACCTCCCAGCGTCGATCGCGTCCGGTCGGGGCCGCGCCGAACCAGGCACGACCGGAGGGTGGGGAGGTTGCAGCCCCGAGCGGGGGCTCTGTCGCACCCGGCAAGATGAGGTGGCGTCCCTGGGGCGATCGGCGATCTACGCGCGGATGGCCTCATGGGAGGCCCTTGGTCTTCGGCCGGGCGGGTTCGGCGTCCGGGGCCGGCGCGGGTGCCGACCAGACGCTGCTCCCGCCCCCCCAGATGCGCTCGACGACCGGGACGGCGGCGATCGGGAGCGCCAGCAGCACCCCGAGCACGCCGAGCAGTTGCGCCCCGACCAGCACCGCCACCAGCACCGCGAAGGGGTGGATCTGGAGGGTGCCGCGGTAG
>DATHBQ010000245.1:0-4447 GCA_035296105.1 Propionibacteriaceae bacterium
AGGCCGCCATCGCCGCCCTCCACGACGAGGCGCCAACGGCCGAGGCGACGGACTGGGTGCAGATCCAGGCCCTCTACGAGGTCCTGCTGCGGGGATCGGACAACCCAGTTGTCGCGCTCAACCATGTCGTCGCCGTGGCGATGGCCGAGGGCGCCGCGGCGGGCCGGGCCCGGCTGGCCGAGGTCGCCGCCGACCCGCGGATCGCCGAGCATCCGCGGTTCCTGGCCGTCTCCGCCCACCTGCTCGAGATGGCCGGCGACCACGACGCCGCCCGCACCGCGTACGCCGAGGCCGCCCGGCGGAGTCCCAGCATCCCGCAGCAGCGTTACCTGAACGGCCGGGCCGCTCGGCTGGCGTCGAATCCGGAGGCGTCCCCCTCCCCGGGCCGGTAACCTCGGAGCAGTGGTGAACGACCGGTCCCAACGCGGCATCCTCTACGGGATCGGCGCGTACACCCTCTGGGGTGCGGTGCCCATCTTCTGGCCGCTCGTCGCCCGGGCCGGCGCGCTCGAGCTGCTGGCCCACCGGGTGATCTGGTCGCTGGTCATCTGCGTCGTCCTGCTGCTGACGGTGGTCCCGCGGGGCTGGTGGGGCCGGATCCGCCGGCCGCGCACGCTGCTGCTGCTCGCGGTGGCGGCCGCCGTCGTCTCGGTCAACTGGGGCGTCTACATCTGGGCGGTCAACCACGGCCACGTGGTCGAGACCTCGCTCGGCTACTACATCAACCCGATCCTGTCGATCCTGGTCGGCGTGGTGTTCCTGCGGGAACGCCTGGCGCCGCTGCAGTGGGTCAGCGTTGGGATGGCCGCGCTGGCGGTGCTGGTGCTGACCTTCGAGTACGGCCGGCTGCCGTGGATCGCCCTGACCCTGGCGACCAGCTTCGCGACGTACGGGGTGATCAAGAAGCAGGTCAACGGCGGCGCGGTGGAGACCCTGACCGTGGAATCGGCCCTGCTGACCCCGGTGGCCCTGGGCTACCTGGTGTTCCTCCAGGTCACTGGCGGCCTCACCTTCGGGCACCTCGGCTGGGCGCACAACCTGCTGCTGATCGCCTCCGGCCTGGTGACGGTGATCCCGCTGCTGTTCTTCGCCGCCGCGGCCACGAGGCTTCCACTGAGCACCCTCGGGCTGCTGCAGTACATCGCGCCGACCCTGCAGTTCCTGCTCGGCGTCCTCTACTTCGGCGAGGACATGTCGTTCGGCCGCTGGATCGGCTTCGCCCTGGTGTGGCTGGCCCTGGCCATCCTGACCGTCTACGGCGTACGCCAGGCCCGCCGCACCCGCCGCCCTGCCACTCAGCAGGTCCCGGAACCCGTCTGAGCGCGGATCTGCACCACCTGCTTCCGTCTGCACCGCCAGCAGGGGGTGCAGATCGAAGCGGAGGGTGCAGATCACCTGGCCGCGCGGTTATCCACAGATCGGCCGAAGCCACTGGTGGTCGGTAGCGCCACTGCGCTCGGCTGGACCCATGTCACGCGTCTCACTCAGCCGCGACCTGGCGGCGGATGGATTCAGCCCGGGCGAGCTGGCCAGGCTGACCCGGTCCGGCGAGCTAGTCCACCTGCGGCGCGGCACGTACGCCCAACCGGCCGAGGGCGAGCTGGACCCTCGGACCGCCCATCTACAGCTCCTGGAAGCGACGGTGCCGCAGTGTCATCCGGAGGCCGTCGTCAGTCACAGCTCAGCGGCGGTCCTCCACGGGCTGCCGGTCTGGCGTGAGCAGCTGGACCGGGTGCAGCTGACCCGGGACCGGCAGGGCGGCGGTCGGACTCGACGCTGGGTTCGGATGCACGGGGCGGCCCTGCCCGACTCCGATGTCGTCCAGGTGGCCGGGTTCCGAGCGACGAGTCTGGCGCGCACGGTTGTGGACCTGGGTTGCTGCCTCCCGCTGGCCCAGGCGGTCGCCGCCGGGGACGTGGCCGTGACTCGGATCGAGCCGGCAGCGGTGGACCAGGTCCTGCAGCAACAGGCCGGACGAACCGGCATCGGTCGGGCGCGCCGCACCGTCGCTCTTCTGGATCCCCGCAGCGAGAGTGCCGGGGAGTCGTTCAGCCGGGTGGTGTTCCACTTGGCCGGGCTCTCAGCGCCTGAGCTCCAGTACTGCGTCTCGACATCCGACGGTCGCTTCGTCGGCCGCAGCGACTTCGGCTGGCCGGAGTTCGGGGTGCTCGGCGAGTTCGACGGCAGGCAGAAGTACGGCAAGCTGCTGCGCAAGCCTGGCCAGACCGCAGAGGACGTCCTCATCGACGAGAAGCGACGAGAGGACAAGCTGCGGGCACTCGGGTGGATCGTGATCCGCTGGATGTGGCACGACCTGATGCGCCCCGAGGCGCTGATCGTCCAGCTGCGTGAGGCCTTCGCCCGCGGCCGCCGCCTCGCCTGAGGCCTATCTGCACCCCTTGCGTCAATCTGCACCGCCAGCGGAGGGTGCAGATCGAAGCAGAGGGTGCAGATCGCTTACGCCGCCGCGAGACCTCCGTCCGCATAGGATTCCGCTACCGATCAAGGTGGTCGGAAGGCACGAAGAGAAGACGCGATGAGCTCCGACAACCCGTACGGGCCCACCCAGCCGGGACCTTCGGGGCAGGGCGGTCCCGCCTCGGGTCCGTCCGGTTCGCCGTACGGGTACCCGCCGCAGTCCGCCGGTCCCCCGCAGCCGCCCGGCGCCTCCGGCTCGGGTTACGCGTTCGGCCCGTTCGCTCCGCAGCCCGGACCGGGTCCCGGCCCGACGATGCCCGGACCGGGCGCCACACCACCGCCCCGGGGCGGGACCCGCGGCCTGATCATCCTCGGCGTGGTGTCCCTGGTGGTGATCCTGGTCGGCGTCGGCGCCGCGGTGCTCGTCCGCAGCCGGGGAGCGGCGGCGCCCGACCCGACACCGGCCGCCAGTTCGGCCGACCAGCCCACCGGACCGACCCCGTCGACGACCAGCGCCGCGCCGCCGGCCGGCGCCCTACCCTCCGATGCGGTCGCCGGGTACCTCGAGGCCCTGGCGGCCGGGGACGCCGACGGGGCGCTCGGGTACGCCGCCGCGCCGGTCCCGGCCGGGAGGTTCATGACCGACGCGGTGCTCGCCCAGTCGGTCAAACGGGCGCCGATCACGAAGATCGACGTCCCCGAGGTCGCCGACCCGGCGGCCACCACGGTCACGGCGACCTACACCGTGGGTAAGACCCCGGTCACGGTGGACTACGGCGTGCAGCAGGTCGGCGGAGCGTGGAAGCTGACCGCGGTGCACCGGACGGTGGACCTCAGCCTGATCCGCTCGCCCTCGATCCCACTGCTGCTCAACGGCGTCAAGATCACCTCCAACTCGGTCGACCTGCTGCCCGGGACCTACGCCTTCAATCCCGAGTCGCCGCTGCTGACCCTGGGCTCGAAGGCGGTGATGACCGTCAAGCACCCCAACGACTACGCCAGCGTGCTGGACCTGCAGGTCCGGCTGAGCAGCGCGGGCCGCAAGACCGTGGTGGACCTGGCGCGGAAGAGCTACCGGACGTGCCTGAAGAGCAGGAACACCCGACCCCGCAACTGCCCGTTCGCCTGGACCAACGCCCAGCACCGGTACCGCCAGAACGCCGTCCGCTGGCGGCAGCTCGGCGCTGACCCGTTCGCCAAGCCCAACGTCGCGGTGATCAGCGCTCGGCCCGGGTAGGCATCCCGCTCCGGGTGCGGATCTCCGGACCCTGCACCTTCAGCGGCACCTCGGGCACCTGCTCCGGCAACGTCACCGGCCGCGGAGTGGCCTCGGTCCGGCTGGACAAGGCGCCGCTGAAGGTCGTCTGGCTCACCTGAGCCAGGCATGCCCGCTGATTCAGCGTGACTAGCATTGCCGAGTGACCGAGCTCTCTTCGACCACTGTCCCGGCCCTTGACTTCGCCGACTTCGATTCCGAGGTACGGGTCCAGGACGACCTGTACCGGCACGTCAACGGACGCTGGCTGGCCCAGACCGAGATCCCGGCCGACAAGCCGCTGACCGGGGCGTTCATGGACCTCCGCGACCAGGCCGAGATCGCCGTCCGCGACATCATCACCACCCTGGAAGGCGGCGAGCCTGGGTCGGACGAGGCCAAGATCGCCGACCTGTACGCGAGCTTCATGGACGAGGAGGCGGTCGAGGCGGCCGGGGCCACGCCGCTAACCCCGTTCTTCGCCGAGATCGACGAGGTCACCGACACCCAGCAGCTGGCCGGTCTGCTCGGCCGGTTTACCCGTCGGGCGATCGGCGGTCTGGTCGGCGTGGACACCGAGTCGGACCCGGGCGATCCCAACCGCTACGTGATGTTCGCCGGCCAGGGCGGCCTCGGACTGCCGGACGAGGCGTACTACCGGCTGGACGAGCACGCCGAGATCCGGACCCAGTACCGGGAGCACCTGGTGCGGGCCTTGGAGCTCGCTGGACGGGACGACGCCGCCGAGCAGGGCGACCTGGTCTTCGCCCTGGA
>DATHBQ010000246.1:0-2696 GCA_035296105.1 Propionibacteriaceae bacterium
CGAGCGGCGGCGCCGCTGGCCCGCTGAGCTGGCCTCGGTGCCTGAGGGACTGGTCCGGCTGTCGGTCGGCATCGAGCACGTCGAGGACCTCTGGGACGACCTCGCCCGGGCTCTGGACGGCCTCCCGGCCCGGTCCTAGTAGCGCTCCGGCTTGGCCGACCGCGACATCAGAGCGGTGATCATCTCCGCCGGGGTCAGCCGGCCGGCGACGACCGCGGCCACGTGCTCGACGATCGGCATCTCCACGCCGTGCGCCGCGGCGAGGTCCTGGATCGACGCGCAGGACTTGACGCCCTCCGCGACCTGGCGGGTGGAGGCGGTGATCTCGGCGATGGTCCGGCCCCGGCCGAGCTCCTCCCCGAAGGTCCGGTTCCGCGACAGCGGGGACGAACAGGTGGCGACGAGGTCGCCCAGACCGGCGAGCCCGGAGAAGGTGTACGGGTCGGCGCCGAGCGCCAGACCCAATCGGCTGATCTCGGCCAGGCCGCGGGTGATCACCGAGGCGGTGGCGTTGGCCCCCAGCCCGAGCCCGATCGCGATGCCGACCGCGAGGGCGATGACGTTCTTGGTGGCGCCACCCAGCTCGCAGCCGACCACGTCGGTGTTGGTGTAGGCGCGGAACCGGGCGGTGTGGCAGGTCTGCTGCAGCGACTCGGCGGTGGCCGGGGAGACGCTGGCCACCACGCTGGCCGAGGGCTGGCGTTCGGCGATCTCCCGGGCCAGGTTGGGTCCGGTGACGACCGCGATCCGCTCCGGCTCCACCCCGGCCGCATCGGCGACCACCTGGCTCATCCGCAGCCCCGTACCCAGCTCGATGCCCTTGGCCAGGCTGACCACGACCGCGTCCCCGGGCAGCGTCCAGCCGGCCAGGTTGGCTCGGAGTGACTGCGACGGCACGGCGAGCACCACGAACTCGGCGTCCGCCATCGCCGCGGCGGGGTCGCTGAGCGCACGCACCGACGTCGGCAGCTCGATGGTCGGGAAGTAGTCCGGGTTGCGGTGCTCGGCGTTGATCACGGCCGCCAGCTCCGGCCGTCGGGCCCACAGGGTGACCTGGTTGCCGGCATCGGCGAGGACCAGGGCGAAGGCGGTCCCCCACGAGCCCGAGCCCATCACCGTGACCCGTCGGGCCCGCCCGCTCGACCCGTTCACGAGGGCCGGTCCGGAGCCGAGGTCGGCGGTGGGACGAAGCGCACGTCCGGCGGGCGCTGCTGCCGGAGCTCGGCGACGAGGCCGGTGATCGCGTCCATGATCCGGTCGGTGGCCGCCTCGAGGGTGGCGGCGGTCACCGGCTGGCCGCGCAGATCGTCCAGGTCCACCGGGTCACCGACCAGCATCCGGAGGGTCTTGCGCGGCAACAGCTTCGGGAAGTGGATCTGCGGTCCGTACATCAGCTCATGGGCGCCCCACTGGCCGATCGGGATCACCGGACTGCCGGTCTGCAGGGCGATCCGGGCGGCCCCGGTCTTGCCGGCCATCGGCCACAGGTCGGGATCGCGGGTGATCGTGCCTTCCGGGTAGATCACCACCGCACGGCCCTGCTCCACCGCCTGCACGGCGGCCTGCAGTGCGTCCGCCGACCGGCCCGACTGGCGCTGGACCGGGATCTGGCCGCAGGCGCGCAGGATCCGGCCCAGCACCGGGACACCGAACAGGGAGGCCTTGGCCAGGAAGCGTGGCCACCGTCCGGAGTAGGCCAGGAACTGGCCGAGCGCAAGCGGGTCGGCGTTCGAGATGTGGTTGACCACGAAGACCACTCCGCCGGTCTGCGGGATCTTCTCCTGCGCCCGCCAGTCCCGCTTGGTCACCGGCCGGAGAACTGCGTTCAGCAGCGTCACGACGCCGAAGATGGCGCTCCGGCCCGGCTCCCGGTTGACCGAGCCCAGCGAACGGGCGGTGGCGGGTGCGGCGACCGGCCGGTCGGTCATCCCCACCTCCGGTCCTCGTGAGCTCGGCATGGATCCGGCGGCGGCTCTCTCGGTGCCGGTCGCCCTCACCATAATCCGGCCAGGCGGGACGGCCCCCCCTTGAACCCCCGCAGGCGTGCCGTGTCACTGGGTCTTGGAGGACACCTCCGGGACTGCGTGGCAGCATCGAGCCGATGGACACTGCCGACGCGGCCCCGTCCGCCGTCGCGGTGGTCGCCTTGAAGCCGAGTGAGCAGGCCAAGTCGCGTCTCGGTCTTCCTCCGCCGTTACGCCAGCGGCTGGCCGAGACGATGGCCCTGGACACCATTCGCGCGCTCGCCGGCGCGGTATCTCAGGTCGTGGTGGTCAGCGGGCAACCGGCGCTGGCCACGCGGCTGGCCCGGGCCGGGATCTCGGCCACCGTGTGGCCCGAGCCGGACGAGCCGGGGATGAACGCCGCCCTGGCGTACGGCGCAGATCGGCTGCGGGCCGGGGGCGTCGGCACCGTCGTGGCCTGCGTGGGCGACCTGCCGGCGCTGCGGGCGTCCTCGGTCGACCGCGTACTCCGGGCCTCCCGAGCCGTTCCGCGGACGTTCCTGGCCGACGCCTCCGGCGTAGGCACCACGATGCTGGTTGCCACCGACGGTCCGCTGCTTCCTGGCTTCACCGGTCGGTCGGCGTCCCGCCACCGGTCCGGCGGAGCGGTTCCCCTCACCGAGGACCGGCTCGGCGGGCTGTTGCCCGACGCTCGGCGCGACGTCGACACCGAAGCCGATCTGATGGCGGCTA
>DATHBQ010000247.1:0-9430 GCA_035296105.1 Propionibacteriaceae bacterium
AGAGGTCACCGCTTTGTCGACCGCGTACCGCAAGGTCACGAAGGTCTCGCCGTAGCGGGTGACGTCGGTCAGCCGGAGGGTCGGTGCGGTGATCCGGCGCGGCAGCAGCGGAGCGCCGGCCCCCAGGAACACCGGCGCGACGCCGAGGATCAGCTCATCGAGCAGTCCGGCATCGTGGAACTGGCCGACCAGCTCCCCACCGCCGACCAGCCAGACGTTCTTGCCGCCCGCGGCCTCGACCATCTCGGAGTGCACCGGGCGTACGTCACCGTTGACCAGCCGGATGTCGAGGCCTTCCGGCACCGGCAGTTCACGGCTGCTGAACACCCAGGTGGGGATCGTGTACTCCCACTTACTCGGCTCGTCGAGGAAGCCGGTGTGGTCGGCGACCCACTGGTAGGTGGTCGACCCCATGGCCATGGCTCCGACCTCGGCCACGAAGTTCGGATACTCGTCCTGCATCCCGCTCTCCTCGGTCGAACCGACGGCGAACAACCACTCGAGTGAGTTGTCGGGGTCGGCGATGAAGCCGTCGATGCTGGTGGCGGTGTAGTACTGAGTCTTCATCCGACTCAGTCTGGTGGACACCACTGACACTTGGGCGCGCTGCCGCGTGTTGTTGTGCGCGCCGTGGCGAGCCATGAGGGTCGTACCCCTTGCTGAGAACTACGCCAGCCGCGCCCGCACCTGTCCTTCCATCACCCGCTGGAGCAGCGCGACCGTCTCCGGGTTGAGGTCGATCCCGAGGGTCCGGGCCTGTGCCGCCAGCTGCAGGGTGAGCCGTTCGGTCTCGGCGGGGTTGCCGGCCAGGTGCTCGGTCCGGATGCGAGCGGCCAGGAGGAGCTCGTCGCCGGGCGCGGCCACCAGGGCGCGGGCCGCCGCCCACCGGGCCAGGTCGATGTCACTCGCCGCCAGTGCCCGGTCGGTCAGCTCGGCGCCGATGTCGCGGATGCAGGAGATCATGTCGGTCCGCAGCTCCTCGGCCCAGTACCACTGCCAGGGCGCGGCGTCGGCCAGCGGCGCGCCGCGAACCAGCTTGAGCGCGGCCTGGAGGCCGTCGTCACTGGCCCGGTTGACGCCACCGGTCGTGAGGATCTGCAGGCGCTGCCAGTCCGAGCTGACGGCCGGATGCAGCGCGATCCGGCCGGTGTAGGCGTCGGGCAGGTACGGATTGCCCTCTGGATCGTTTCCCAGCCAGGTACGCAGCCGGCTCATGTTGGATCGGCGGGTGCCCTCCGCCACCGCCAGCGCCGACACCATGGCCTGCGCCGATGTGCCCGGATGCTCGAGCAGCCACGCGCAGTACTCCAGGCACTGCTTGGCCGCCCGGGGCGGGCTCGGTCCGGTGGCACCGACAAGGTTGACCGGGCCGAGCAGCTGCAGAACGGGGTACGGCGATCGGGCCGTGCCGTTGTCAGTGCCGTCGGGCACTCGCATGATCACCGACCCCCTTTCCGTGTCCGCCCGGCCCCAGGTGGCGCTGCGCGCCTCGAGATACGTCCCGTTGTCCGGTGGTGACTTTGCCTGGATCTCGGCATCGTGCCACCACCAGGGAGCCGGAGTGGTCTCCTCCAACCCGCTCGTTCTGATAAGATCCACGACCCCTTGCCGGGCGGAAGCCTCGATACGTTGGGGGGTCAGCAGCCGGTGGCCCGGTGTCAGGACCGCCACCCCACCAGGCCGCGATGGATCTCCGGCGAGCGCCCATCTCTGGTCGTCGTCTGAGGATCCGACCACCACCGCGGCCATGGTCACCTGCGGTTCCGCCTCGAGCAGCCGTTCCAGCCGCTCCCGTTGAGCGTCGTCCAGGCGCTGGTTGACCAGCACGATCTCCGGCGCCCACGGATCGGCCAGGTCCGGGTCGATCCGGTGCTCACTGAGGACGGCGTACGACTGGTGTTCCCGCTGCACCGCCGCCCGCTGCTCCAGTCGGTCGAGCACCGAGTCCAGATCCTCGGTCTGGGTCACGTTGTGCTTGCCGAGCGCCTCCGGCAACCGTTCGTCCGGTCCGACCAGGGTCAGGATCATCTCGTCGGCCCACGGTGAGAACGACAGCTCGACCGCCATCGCCGCGAGTACCCCCTCGGCATCGAAGGCCGGCGCCGGGTCGAGATAGAGCAGGCGCAGCGACTCCAGGTCGGCCAGGACCTGGCGGTCCCGGTCGTCACGGCCCAGGGTGACCAGCGCCGGCCAGGGCCGCAGCGCCTCACCGATGCCGGGAACCGACGCGAGGTAGTCGGCGTCGGCGGGGTTGAGCTTCCAGGCCTTGCCATCGACGGTGAACCCGACTGGTGGATCGGTAACCGCCGCGGCCAGCACCAGCTCGATCTCCTTGTCGCTGACCAGGGCAAAGCGGAGTGGCGGTGGCGGAGTACTGGTCGCCCGGCAATGAGCGGCGATCGCCCGCATCGCACGGTCCAGCGTGCGCAGGGTCAACGGGCGCTGCTTCCGCTGCAAGGCGGCGGCGACATGCAGCGTGGCCGGAGGTGGTGCCGGGATCCGGCGGCCCTTGGGCCGGGTCTGCAGTTGCACGGACCGTCGCCAGGCCAGACCCCCGAGGAGGCCGGCCGCGAGCAGGCTGCCGATGGCCAGCAGCGGCACCACTGGACTGGTGCCCTCCTCCTCGACCGGCTCACGGCCGGTGTCGACGGGCGGCTCAGGGTCGGCCGACGGCGCTGGCTCCGCGGCCGGGGTCGCTTCGGGCGTCGGTTCTGGCGTGGGTTCGGGAGTCGGCTCTGGCGTTGGTTCCGGCGTCCGCTCCGGCTCCGCGTCCGCCGGACGGGTCTCCGCGGTCGGTTCGGCGCGCTCCACCGGTCCGATCCGCTCCTCCCGGACCGGTCCGGGCATCTCCAGGATCATTCCCGCCGTCAGCTCGTCCGGATCGGCCAACTGGGTTCGGTTCGTCCGGTAGACCTCCTGCCATCCTTTCGCGGCGCCCAGCTCCCGCTCGGCGATCGACGACAGAGTCTCGCCGCGACGTACGGTCACCGTGCGGCGGTCTGCGCTGGGCTTCGTCCCGTCCTCGGGGACGACGAGCCGCCACCCGACCTGCAGCCGATCGGGACCACCGGTGAGCACACCGGGGTTGGCCTGCGCGATCCGCCGCCACTGCCGGCCCTCGCCGTAGTAGCGCTCGGCCAGGCTCCACAGGTCATCACCGGGCTCGACCACGTGCACCCGCCCGGCCGGGGCACGGTCGGCCTTCGCCGCTGGTACTGATTCGGCTCTGGTCGGCCGGCGCTGCGGCTCCGGGTCGACCGGTTGGGCGAGCGCGGTGGGTGCAAGAGGAAGCGGGGACACCGGCAGGATCGGGGCGGCGGCCATCGCGGCCACCGACACCAGGAGCCCGGCGGCAACGCGCTGGGGGCCGCCTAAGCCGGGCAGGCTGACCCGGATCCGCTGGCCAGAAATCAGGCTGACCAGCTCGGTCAGTATCGAGAGCGCGAAGACCAACCAGGCGGCCCAACCCAGCAGGGTGACCAGGCCGAGCAGGATGCTGCCGTCGTCGCGACGAAAGAGCACCTCGCGTACAGACTCCCAGGTGAGCGTCGCGGGCCAGGGCTTACCACCGAGTGCTGCCAGTGCCATGGGTACGCCGACCATGCCGATCACCAGGAACGCCAGCGCGCCGAGACCGCGTAGGACCCGGGCGTCGCGCCCGGTCATGGGGACTCCGGGAAGAAGATCTTGAGCATCGCGGCCACCAGGAAGATCAGGCTGAAGATCAACGCCGGCAGCGTCATGTAGATCGTCATGCCCTCGGCCGCAGCGCTCGCCTTGGTCTGCTCGCTGGTCAGGTGGGCGTCCCGCAGCTCCCGAACCCGGGCGCGCAGGGTGCCGGAGAGTGCCGCGCCGGTCTCGTCCAGCTGCATTACATCCGCGAGGTCCGTCAGCTCGGGCAGGTGCAGCTGGTCAGCGATGCGGCGCAGCTCGTCGTACGGCGGCTGCTGCTCCAGGCGCGCCCGCTCCAGAGCCGCGCGGATCTGCAGGAAAAAGGGGTTGTTGCTGAGCTGGGCCGCGCTGTGCAACGCCTGGCTGGCCGAGGCGTTGGCCAGTCGCTCCAGCGTGACCAGGTCGATGTAGACAAGCAGGGCTTCCACGGCGCTCGATCTGGCCGTGCCGGCCGCCCGACGCAGCAGCAGGTCGGGTACGAAGAACCCGATCAGGCCGCCGGTCACCGACAGCAGCGCCGGCCAGGTGCCGACCGAGGCTCCGCTGAGGGTCCAGAGGTAGGCCCCCAGTCCGGGCAGCACCGCCCCGACGATCGTCATCACGGCCTTGTCGGCGTAGAACTCTGCGATCGGCTTGTTCTCCAGTCGCAGCGCCCGCCGCTGTCGCTCGGACGGCGGGATCGGGGAGAACCGGTACAGCGCTGCGCCGAGGCGCTCGGACGGCTTGGTCAGGGCGCCGACGTCCGCCGCGGCGGTTCGAGAGGTCGAGCCGTCGGTGCCGGCTCGATCCAGCGCGGCGTCGAGCCGAGGCACGGCCGGGACGATCGCGGCGACGAAACAGACCAGGCCCGCCGCCAGCAGGACGCCGGCCAGCAGGACCAGCGAGATGTTCATCGGCCGGCCCCGACAAGGATCCTGGCCCGGGGCGCCTGTTGCGCCTTGCGGCGCATCACGGTCAAGGATCCGACGTAGAGCACGAGCAGGACCGCCAGGAGCACCTGGCCGATGGGCGTGCGGTACGGGGTGAAGAAGTCCGGCGCCAGCAGGTACACACCGGCCAGCGTGACCAGCGAGACGAGCGTCACCTGCCGGACCACCACGTACGGCTTGGACCGCTCGACCTCGATCAATCGCCGGGACTTCAGCTGCGCCTGCAGTGAGTCGGCCAGGGCCTGCAGGGTCAGGGACGCACCGTTGGCACCGCGGCGCGCCGCCAGCATCAGGGCAGCGACCACTCCGTCGGCATCGGCCGAGTCGAGGCCGTCGGCGAACCGGCGGAGGGCGTCGTCGGGGTCCCAACGGTTGTTGAGCCGGAGGACCAGCGTGCCGATCTGGTCGGCGATCAGAGGAGGTGCGGTCCGCCGGGAGGCCCGGATCGTATCGGTGACCGACCGGCCGGTGGCCAGTGTGGCGGAGAGGGAACGCACCCAGCGGTCGAGTGCCTCCATCAGCAGGACGTCCTGCGACTTGGGAACCACGAGCAGGAACGGCAGGCCGAGGGCCAGCAGCGGCGCGATGACCAGCGCGATGATCCAGCCGGTCACGGCGGCGAGGGTGAGCCCAACCAGCAGGCTGGCCAGGAGGACGAGGTCGCGGCGGCGACCCCTTGCCCCCGATGGACGACGGGTCATGCGAGCCCAGACATCGCCAGCAGAACGGCTCGGGCGTGCGGGACGGGGTTCGGCGCGACGTAGGCCGAGAACCAGAGCGAGCAGCCCGCCGGAGACCAGCAGTCCGGCGGCAACCGCCGCGACGGCGCCGGTCATGACCGGTCCCTTCGCGGCATCACCCGTGGTAGCGGCCTGCGGAACGGGACTAGCTCGGCCGCGAAGTCCGCGTCCGGGAAGAAGCCGGCGGGCTGGGTGGCGGTGCCTTCGGCCGAGTAGGTGAGATGGGTGACCGGTCGACCGTTCTCGATGGCCCGGGTGAGCTGGCGGATCTCGGAGACGTAGCGCCGGCGTACGCCGCCCTTCCAGGTCTCGTCGACGAGGCGGACGTGGATCAGGAGGTGGATGTTGTTGGCGATCTGGCGGTAGGCCTCCTCGACGGTGAGCACGCCGCCCTGCGCCACGCGGGAGGCGAGGCGGTCGATCGTCGACTCGGCGGAGTGGGAGTGGGTCGTCGACAGCGTTCCGGTTCCGGCTTGCATCGCCTCGAACATCGCGGCCGCCTCGTCGCCGCGGACCTCGCCGACGACGAGCCTCGAGAGGTTCTGCCGCAGAGCCTCAGGCATCAGGTCGGCGATGGTGACGTCGCCGACTCGGGCACCGCCCGAGGTCTCGCCATGACCGACCCGGGCCTGGAGGGCGAGGATGTTCTCCCGTCCCGGTTGCAGGTGGGTCATCAGCTCGTAGTCGGTCTCGAGCGTCCCGAAGCGGTCGCTGGTCGGGATGGAGCTGATCAGCGCCCGCAGCAGCGTCGTCTTGCCGGCACCCTGGTCGCCGGAGATCACCATCGACTTGCGGGTCAGGATGGCGGCATCGAGGAACTCAGCCACCCCGTACGGCATCAGGCCGCCCTCGGCGAGCTCGGCCAGCGTGGTGTCGGTCAGGGTGTGCTGGCGGATGACGATGCTCGGCCGGTAGGACAGGCCGAACCCGATGGCGTGCAGCCGGAAGCGGTCGCCGAGGGCGAGGGTCATGGTGGGATGGGTGTCGTCGAAGGGGCGGGACGGCTCGCTGTTCTGGCCGAGGAAACGGATCGCCTCGACCAGCTCCTCGTCGCTGTCCGCGACCGGCGGCTGGCTCTCACGGCGGCCGTCGCCGTACTGCACGACGACGGAGTTCCAGCCGTGGATCTCGATGTTCTCCACGCCGGGCAGCTGGAGCAACGGTTGGAGTCGGCCGTAGCCGAAGACGGCGTCCTCGACCGCCGTGACGTACGCCTGCTCCTGGCTCGGTGACCACAGTTCGGCGCCGTCACGGTGCCGGGCGCGGACGTGGTCGCCCACCACCCGGCGGATGCTCGCCCGGCCCATCAACAGCCGGTCATCACCGGTCAGCGGGTGTCCGGTGCTGCTGAGCTGGTGGGCGGCCTCCTCGGTGATCGCTTCGGACACCCGCCGACGCAGGTCGACGACCTGAGTCCAGTCGAGGGCGACGGGCGCTCGTTCAATGCGTTCGTGGCTGAGCCGGTCGCGCAGCTCGTCGCGGCTGAAGATGCCGAAGCCGTCGACCAGCCGCGATCTATCGACCGAGATGCGAGGGGCCGGCTCCGGAGCGGCCAGGTGGTGGGTCTCGAACAGGATCGGGATCTCCTCCAAGGCGCGAGGCTGGTCCGCTGTTTCGGTCGTGTCGCGCATCTGTCAGCTCCGGACGAGCTCGGTCGAGCGCTGCAGGATGGCGGCCAGAGTGCTGGCCGCACCGCGGAGGCTGCGAACCAGCGGCGACGAGTCGAACCGACGTGGCCGCGGCGCGCCGTCGGCCAGGTGCGCGGCGGCCTGCGCGTCGCGGGCCACGCCGGCGATCACCGGCACGCCGAGCGCCTTGCTGATCTCACCCCGGCCGTAGGGATGTCCCTCCCCGACGACCATCAATCCGAACTGATGACGAGAGCTCGCAGACAGACGCGAGTGGTCGGTGATGGACGGCAGGTGGACCCGCGCCGACATCACCGCTCGCAGCGTGGAGCCAAGCACCAGTGCGGTGAGCGCGCTGCGCTCCACCAACGGGACGGGTAGCCCGGTCGGCCCGACCCGACCGGCGTCGACGATCACGTCGAGATCGACGCCGCCCAACCGGTCGAACGTGTCGGCGAGGTCCTCCCAGACGGCACCGAAGTGGGAGGCACTGCCCGGTCGGGTGAAGCCGGGCAGGAACAGCCGTCGGTCCCCGTCCTCGCCGGTGAGAGGCAGGCACTGGTCGATGACCACTTCTCGGAGCGGCCGCCGATCGCGATGGGCCTCGGCGACCCGCAGCAGGCCCTTGCCGGAGCTCGATTGGCCTCGGAGGTATCCGGCCAGGACGGCTTGGTGGGCGCCCGGGTCGCAGTCGGCAAGGAGGACGGGACGCGGCCAGGTGAGGGCGAGGCCGAGGGCCGAGGTAGTCACCCCCGGCGAGCCGCCGGCGGAGGTCAGGATCAAGATCGCCATGTGTGGTCGGGCCCCTCCTATCGGCCTGCGTCGCGGACCAGGGCGATCCGGTCCTGGGCGGCGAGTTGAGCGATGATCGCCGCCTGGTCGGCGGAGACGTCGACGTTGACGAGAATCGACGTTCCGTCTGGCCCGTTGGCCTGGTCGATGATCCGGGCCGTGAAGGTGTCCCCGGTGAGACTGTCGGAGCCGTTCTGGCTGGGCAGTGCGACGAGCCGGACGGCGGCAGACGGGAGCAGCAGGCTTGTCGGCGTACGCCCCGCCGACAGCTTGAGGCCGACGACCGCCCGGCCGGATTCAGGGATGGCCTCGTCGGTGACTGCCGAGGCGACCAGCACGGACCCCGCCACCAGATCGGCCGCGGCCCGCTTGCCGATCAGGGTGTCGAGATCCGCCGCCGGGACGGCCCGAGCGATCGTGTTGCCCTGAAGGGTGATCGTGGTCAGGTCGGCCGCGTCGATCACCTCGCCGCGGTAGACGGTCTGCGCCACGGTGACCACGGCCGTCTCGTTCGCCAGCCGGGCGTAGATCGCGTAGGAGAGGAGGCCGCCGAGGCAGAGAGCGACCACGCCGAGCGCGATCCACTTGGGGTTACGTCGGCCGGGAACGGGCGGCGGCGCCGGCGTTGTCTCGGTCGAGTCACCGGAGCCTGGGGATGGCCTGGACCGGCCGAGGTGCGGGTGTAGCCCGGACCTCGCGGCGCTGTGCGGTTGGATGTCGATGCTCACGGGCGGGGTCCTTGGATCCGTGGGTCGGGGGTAGAAAGGCTCACCGAGTCGCTCCGGTCGGCACGATGCTGGCCTGGGCGGAACCGGTGCTGGAAACAGCGTCGATCCCGACGATGGTGAGGAAGATGGTCGGCTCGGTGGCCGTGGTTCGGACGGTGATGATGCCGCCGCCGACCGTGACCGAACCGGTGACGCCGGGCTGACCGGCGAGGTAGGTCCGGGCGGCGAGGATGGCGGCGCCCACCGGGTCACCGGCGCCGAGCTCCTGGGTGGCGGCCGCGTTGCCGGCGGCGCGGCTGGCGGCGGCTGCGGCAATCTCAGCCCGGCTGGCGGCTGCCACATTCTGACCGCCGTCGACCACCAAACCGACGGTCATGATCAACGCCACGAGAAGCACGGACACGAACGGCGTCACAGAGAGACCCCGTTCGTCGCGCGAGCATGTGGTTGTCGTCCTCTCCCCCGAGCGCATGGTCACCGGCTCCGATACGTGTCGAGGGCCGAGGAGCCGGTGGCGGTGAGGTCCACACCACCGGGGATGCGGAGCAGGATCAGGTCGGCGTAGGCAACTCGACAGCGGACGCTGGTTGTGATGGTGGCTGGGACTCCCACCGGTACACCGAAGCCGGCGGTGTTGATGTCGACCGCCGTTGATGCGCAGCGCAGTCCGTTGGTGGAGAGCGACTGTTCGGCGGCGACCCGGCCTGTGGTGGCCGCCTCAGCCACGGACCGGCCGAGCGACGCGGCTCGGGCCGCCGAATGAGCCGCTTCGTTGATGGTCGTACGGGCGAACCAGATCCGGCCGCCGACGATCAGCAGTCCGAGAACCATGAGCAGGACGGGAAGGAGCATGGTGATCTCGACGGCGGCCGACCCGCGCTGGTCGGGCGCACAGCGTTCGGGCGACGAGGTGACCATCACGGCTGGGTCACCCGTTCGAG
>DATHBQ010000248.1:0-2175 GCA_035296105.1 Propionibacteriaceae bacterium
GCGATGGCCGCCTCGTTGAGCTGCTGCCAGGTCAGCTCGAACCCCCATCCCTGCAGCACGGCGACGGGATGGTCGTCGGCCGACCAGACCGGGACCAGACCAGCCTCGGCCAGGGCGGCCAGGACTCCCTCGCCGCCAACCACCAGCACCCGGACGCCCGCGCCGAAGCGGTGCCGCACCAGGTCCGCGCCGGCCTGCGCGGAAGTGACCACATCCTCGGCTGTGGCCGGGATGCCCAGCTCGGCCAGGTGGTCGGCCACCGCGACCGGTGGCCGGGCGGCGTTGTTGGTCACGAAACCTACCCTGGTGCCGCGCCGGCGCAGCGCGGCAATGCCCTCCGCGGCGCCCGGCACCGCCACCGGCCCCAAGTAGACCACGCCGTCCAGGTCGAACAGCGCGGCGTCGTACTCGTCGATCACCGCAACGGGAGCGCTCACCCGGGGTCGGCCTCGTCGTCCAACTCGATCAGCACCCCGTCCAGCTCCTCCACCCGCTGCTGGGCGTCGGTCTGCTGCTCTGTGTCCAGCTCCGCGGCCCGGGCGAACGACTCGCGGGCCGCGGCCGATTGGTCAATCCTCAGCAGCAGGTCGGCGTGGGCGTAGAACAGCCGGGCGTACGCCGCGGCCAGGTCGGCCGCCGACCGCTCCTCCGGCAGGGCCCGCTCGAGGATCCGTCGCGCCTCCGCGAGCTGGCCGAGGTCGGCCCGGGCTCCAGCCTCGACAATGGTCATCTCGATCCGCAGGGCCGGCTCGAGCGGCCGGCGAACCGCCTCCTTCGCCAGCTTCAGCGCATTATGCGGGCGGCCCAGCGCCCGCTCGCAGTCGGCCATCACCGGCAGGAGATCGTCGGTGCCGGTCATCCGGCGCAGCGCACGGAACTCGCTCAGGGCCGTGTCGTATCGACCGGCCGCATAGGCGGTCTCCGCCGCGGCCTCGCGCACGATCGGCAGCCGGGCAGCCCTCCGTCGGGCCGCCTCGGCATGGCCGTACGCCAGCTCGGGATCCTCGTCTATCAGCTGACCGGCCAGCACCAGGTGACCGGCGACGATCTCGCTCAGGTCCTTGGGCAGGCTCCGCAGCTCGGCCCGCACCGCCCGGTGCAGGCTGCGGGTGTCGACGTCGTCGGGCAGGACCGGCTCGTTCTCGGCGCGGGCCAGACCGGGCCGGACCGGCTCGCGGGTCCGCTGGTCCGGAGACCCTGGCCGTGGTCCGGGGCGGCCGGTGGTCTGGTCTCGGGCACCCCGGGACTGGCCCTTGCCCGGCTCCCGGCGGACGGGACCAGACCGGGCCTGCGGCTTCCCCGACTGGGCCTTGCCCGGACCGCCCCGGGACGATCCGGCCGCCGGCTGGTCCCGACGACCGGCCTTGCCGGGCCGATCCGCACTCGGCGGGCCCGGCCGACCCGACCGGTCACCATCCGGCGGTGGTCGGCGCCCGGCCGACGCCGACCGCGGCTGGGGTGGACGCGCACCGCCCGAACGAGGGCGCTCCGCGCGCCGGTCTGCTGCCACCGCGTAATCCTCTCACGGGAGAAAGTGGTCAAAGGCTGCCGGTTACCTGAGCCAATTCCTCGGGTCTGCGGCCGGCTTCCGCCTGTTACGGGATGCAAAAACACCTCAAGGGTGGCCACGAATGGCCACCCTTGAGGTGTAATGTCCGGCGACGTCCTAGTCTCCCACACGGTCCCCCGTGCAGTACCATCGGCGCTGAAAGGCTTAACTTCCGGGTTCGGAATGGAGCCGGGTGTTTCCCTCTCGCCATGATCACCGAAACTCTATGGAGATGTAGGTGGACAGTTCCGACCGTATCTCGGGAACTGCACAGTGGACGCGTAGCATCTTTGTAGAAACAAGCCCTCGGCCTATTAGTATCGGTCAGCTCCATGCATTGCTGCACTTCCACATCCGACCTATCACCCAGTGGTCTACTGGGGGCCTTACCAGGTTAACCTGTGGGAGCCATCATCTTGGAGCGTGCTTCCCGCTTAGATGCTTTCAGCGGTTATCACTTCCGAACGTAGCCAACCAGCCGTGCTCTTGGCAGAACAACTGGCACACCAGAGGTTCGTCCGTCCCGGTCCTCTCGTACTAAGGACAGCTCTCCTCAAGACTCCTACGCGCGCAGCGGATAGGGACCGAACTGTCTCACGACGTTCTAAACCCAGCTCGCGTGCCGC
>DATHBQ010000249.1:0-22930 GCA_035296105.1 Propionibacteriaceae bacterium
CGCCCGGGGCGCGCGCTGCTGGTCGCCCTGGTAGTGACGGCCTTCGTGGCGCTGGCCGGACTGGCCCTCGCCAGCCTGGCCGGTCGGTCCTCCGACGTGGCCTACGCCAACGACGACTACAAGGTGCCGCCGCCCGACACCGCGCCTCCCCCGCTGCCACAACCCGAGACGTACGAGGAGGCCGAGCAGTGGATCACCGCCAACGCCTTCTACGACCAGACCGCGCCGGCTCCGGTCCGCTGCAACTCCCAGCCCATCAACGTCACCACCTCCAGTGACGAGCAGCTGGACACCCACTTCGAGGGCCTGATGGAGTGCCTGGTCCGGGTGTGGCAGCCGCCGGTCACCAGCGCCCAGTACGAGATCATCCGGTCGACGGTCACCGTCTACGGCGACAAGATCACCACCAAGTGCGGCAGCGTCGGGGTGAACGCCTTCTACTGCTCGGCCGACCAGCAGCTCTACTACAGCAACCAGCTGCCCAACGCCATCCCGACGGCGGCGGCCAACAAGTGGACCGCGGACATCATCATGGCCCACGAGTACGCGCACCTGCTGCAGGGCCGGACGGGGATCTCGATCTCCACCCACGCGCTGGCCCAGCGCAGCGGGGACAAGGCCACCGAGTACGCCTTCATCCGGCGGCTGGAGACCCAGGCCGACTGCCTGTCCGGGATGTTCATCCGGGCGGCGTCGACCTCGCTCGGCGTGCAGCAGGACGACCTGGAGGGCATCGAGGCGACCTATGTCGCCATCGGCGACGACACCCTGTCGCAGGATCCGAACGTGGTCGGCAACCACGGGCTGGCCCGCTCCCGGCTGTTCTGGGGCCGCCGCGGGATCGGCACCAGCGCGGTGGGTGACTGCAACACCTTCGTCGCCCCCGCCAACCAGGTGCGGTAGCGGTGAGCCAGCCGCAGTGGCGAACCCGTCCCGCCGCCCCACCGTGGGCGAGCCCACCAGGCGGTCAGTGGGGTCCACCGCCGCCACAGTGGCGCCCGCGGGTCCAGTACGCCCCGGTCCAGCAGTGGAGCGGTCCGCCCGGCTACCGTCCCGGGTACGGACCCGGGGGCCGGCCACCGGCCCCGAGGCGGAGTCCGCTGGGTCGGCTGCTGCTCGCCGTGATCGGCCTCGGGCTGCTGGCGGTGCTCGCGCTGGTCCTGATCAACGCCGTCGGGAGTGGACAGCCGCAGTCGGGCGCGTATGTCAATGACGACTACCAGGTGCCGGCGGCGGACCTGAACCCACCGCCGCTCCCCATCCCGCAGACGTACGACCAGGCCGAGCAGTGGCTGACCGACAACGACGTCTACGGCGCGACCATGCCGGCGCCGGTGCGCTGCGAGGTGCCGGCGATCGACGTGGCCCGCGCCAGCGACGCGGTTCTGGACGCCCACTTCGAGGATCTGGTGGCCTGCCTGGTCCGGGCCTGGCAGCCGCCCCTGACGGCGGCGGGCTTCCAGCTCCCGCGGCCGTCGGTGACCATCTACACCGAGCAGATCTCCACCCGGTGCGGATCGGGCCGGATCCCGCGCAACGCGTTCTACTGTCCTGCCGACCAGCAGATCTACTGGAGCAACACCCTCGGCGACATCCTGGCCCCGTTCAGCCGAAGCCCGCGGGCCGGCGACCAGATCATGGCCCACGAGTTCGGCCACGCCATCCAGGGCCGGACCGGCATCATCGCCTCGTCCCAGGGCATTCGGCAGGCCTTGTCCGACGAAGGGGCACGGCTCCAGCTGGGGCGGCGTACCGAGGTGCAGGCGGACTGCTTCGCCGGTCTGTTCCTCCGCTCGGTGTCGGCCTCGCTCGGGCTGGAGCAGACCGACGTCGAGCGGATCCAGCGGGACTTCTTCAACTCCGGCGACGACGTGCTGAGCGGCGACCCGAACTACGTCGGGGACCACGGACGCGGTCAGTCCCGCCAGTTCTGGGGCTCGACCGGCCTGGGCACCGACCAGATCGGTGAGTGCAACTCCTTCACCGCCCCGTCGAACCAGGTCCGCTGAGCTACGGCATTCGCGCGGTCAGCAGCGCCGTGGCGATCGCGGCGATGCCCTCGCCCCGGCCGGTCAGCCCGAGCCCATCGGTGGTGGTGGCGGCGAGGGTGACGGGCGCCCCTACGGCGGTGCTGAGCGCCTGCTCCGCCTCCGCGCGCCGGGCGCCGAGACGGGGCCGGTTGCCGATCAGCGACACCGCCACGTTGGCGATGTCGAATCCGGAACGGCGGACCCGGTCCGAGGTCGCCGTCAGGAACGCCGAACCGGGCGCGGCGGCCCACTCCGGGTCGCTGGTACCGAAGTTCGAGCCGATGTCGCCAAGACCGGCAGCGGTGAGCAGCGCGTCACAGATCGCATGCGCGACCACGTCACCGTCCGAGTGACCTTCCGGGCCGACCTCGTCGTCGAAGACGAGACCGGCCACGGTCATCGGTCGGCCCGGCGCCAGACGATGGACGTCGACGCCGATCCCAGAACGGCCCGAGGAGCTCGGGGTCAGGAACCGAGGACCTCGTCCAGCAGGATCTCGGCCTTGTCCTCGGCAACCCGCTCGGCCAGCGCCAGCTCGGAGACCAGGATCTGGCGAGCCTTGGCCAGCATCCGCTTCTCGCCGGCCGACAGTCCCCGCTCGCGCTCACGGCGCCAGAGGTCGCGGACGACCTCGGCCACCTTCATCACGTTGCCGGAGTGGAGCTTCTCCAGGTTGGCCTTGTAACGACGCGACCAGTTGGTCGGCTCTTCGGTGTGAGGCGCGCGCAGAATGCTGAACACCCGCTCCAGCCCATCGGCATCCACGACGTCGCGGACACCCACGAGGTCGAGGTTGCAGGCCGGGACACGGACGACCAGATCGGTCTGGCCGACGATCCTCAGCACGAGGTAGAGCCGGTCCTCACCCTTGATCTGGCGGGTTTCGATGTCCTCGATCACGGCGGCCCCATGATTGGGGTAGACCACCGTTTCGCCGACTGTAAAGGTCATATTGTTTTCGTACCCCTTTCGACGTTCCAGTCTAGCACGCGCCAGAGTCGGCTCCCGCACCGTTTGCGCTAGCCAGAGGCCAGTCCTGCCGGTCCGCAGCCCTTGACAAACCGGCCTTCGATATGCCTCGCCGGTCCCTGGCCGATCCGGCTGGGGCCGGGCTGCGCACGCCGCTCACCGAGGATCGCTAGGCTGCATCGCACATGGTGTCGCCGCATCGAGGAGTAGGCCAAGTGTCGGTAGTGACTCGGTCAGGTCGGACTGGTCGGAGGTCGGGGTCGGCCCGCGGCGTACGCGCCCGTGCCCTGGCCGGGTTCCTGGCCGTCCTCGGTCTGGTGCTGGTGGTCGGAGCCTGTGGCACCGACGCCCAGACACTGAAGCCCTACACCCCTGCCGAAGGGGTGAATTTCGACGTCGGCGACTCCTACGACCCGGAGCGCGTGGTGCACGTGCGCAACCTGCTCATCATCAGCAAGCAGCCGGGATCGGGCATCCTCTCGGCCAGCCTGGTCACCGACGGCCGGGACCAGCTCACCGGGATCAGCGGCTTCGCCATCAAGCCCGACGGCAGCCAGGGCGCGCCGCTGAGAGTGACCTTGACCAACACGGTCAGCATCGCCAACCGGGCGCAGATCGTTCTCACCGACCAGACCCCGATCAGCGTCACGAGCGCCGACCTGGCTCCCGGGCTGACGGCGAGCATGACGCTGACCTTCGCCAACGCCGGCGAGCACACGGTCATCGTGCCCGTGGTCGACGGCAACGAGCCGGAGTACCAGAGCATCAGCCCCGCGCCTACCCCCAGTACTTAGCCTAGTCAGCAAGTCCGTCGTACCGTCCGCGAGCGTCGGCAACCGCGCGCCGGCGAGCGGAGGAGGAGGGCGTCGAGGCGTTCTTCCTCACCGACGGCGACGACGTCGGCGGGTAGGGCGCGATGCGCGAGCGGGCAGGCCCGAATCAACCGTAGGTCTCCTCGTCGCTGAACAGGCTGGAGAGCGACTCACCCAGGTGGATGCGCCGAACCGCCTCGGCGAACAACGGCGCCACCGACCGGGTCGCCATGTTGGGCAGTCGCTTGTGGTCCGGCAGCGGCACCGTGTTGGTGGCGACGATCTCGCGGATCCCCGGCTCCTGCTTGAGCCGCTCCACGGCCGGCCCGGTGTAGAGGCCGTGCGTGCAAGCCAGCGAGATCTCGCCGACGCCGTCCGCCCGTAGCTTGCGCAACAGCTCGATGATCGAGCCGGCGGTGGCGATCTCGTCGTCCATCACGATGACGTTGCGGTCGTGCACGTCGCCGACGATCCGGTCGATCACCACCGTGTCGTCGGCGATCCGGCGCTTGGATCCCGCCGCCACCGGGAGGTTGAGCAGCCGGGCCAGCGCGGTGGCCATCTTGGCGTTGCCCAGGTCGGGCGAGACCACCACCGAGTTGCTCAGGTCGCCGGACCGGAAGTGGTCGGCCAGCACGTTGATCGCGTTCAGGTGGTCGACCGGCACCGAGAAGAACCCGTGGACCTGGGGCGCGTGCAGCGCCATGGTCAACACCCGGGTGGCTCCGGCGGTGGTCAGCATGTCGGCGACGAGCCGGGCCCCGATGGAGATCCGCGGCGCGTTCTTCTTGTCCGACCGGGCGTACGCGAAGTGCGGGATGACCGCGGTGACGTGGGCGGCCGATGCGCCCCGCGCGGCGTCCAGCATCAGCAGCAGTTCGAACAGGCTCTCCTGGACCGGCGGGACCAGCGACTGCACGATGTAGACCTCCCGCTGCCGCAGTTGGCCCGCAGCTGAACCTGCAGGCAGTCGTTGCTGAAGCGGCTGGTCCGGGTGGGCGAGAGCTCAACGCCGAGCACGGCACACAGCTCCTCGGCGAACTCCGGATGGGCCGAGCCGCTGAAGACGGTGATCTCGCCAGTCACGGTCCTAGTCTGGTCTGTCGGCTCGCGCCATCGGGCTCTACCCGCCGACCGACGGTGGTACCGCTAACCCTCGAACTTGTAGCCGAGCCCGCGCACCGTAACCAGGTGCTTGGGGTTGGCCGGGTCCTGCTCGATCTTGGTCCGCAGCCGCTTCACGTGCACGTCCAGGGTCTTGGTGTCCCCGACGTAGTCCGCGCCCCAGATCCGGTCGATCAGCTGGCTACGGGTCATCACCCGGCCGGCATTGCGGAGCAGGATCTCCAGCAGCTCGAACTCCTTGAGCGCCAGCTTGACCCGAACGCCGTCCACCGACACCTCATGGCGTTCGACATCCATCCGGACACCGGCCGACTCGACCACGTCCGGCACGAGCTCGACGTCCTGGCCGCGGCGCAGCACCGCCCGGATCCGGGCCACCAGCTCGCGCTGGCTGAACGGCTTGGTGACGTAGTCGTCGGCGCCCAGCTCCAGTCCCACGACCTTGTCGATCTCGGAGTCCCGCGCGGTCACCATGATGACCGGCACCGGTCCCCGCTGCCGCAGCAGCCGGTAGACCTCGGTACCCGGGAGGCCCGGCATCATCAGGTCGAGCAGCACGATGTCGGCGCCCGCCCGGTCGTACTGCGCCAGCCCTTCGGCCCCGTCGGCCGCCTCCAGGACCTCGAAGCCCTCCTTGGCGAGCATGTAGGACAGCGCTTCCCGGTAGGACTCCTCGTCCTCCACCACCAGCACTCTGGTCATCTCTTGGCCTCCTGGGGCTCCTGGATCGATCGGGCGGGCGGCTCGGCCGGCGAGGAGGGCGAGGTCGGTGCGGGCAGGTGGGCGGGGAGCGTGATGGTGAAGGTCGAGCCACGGCCCACCTGGCTCCAGACCGAGACGTCCCCGCCGTGGATGGCGGCGATGTGCTTGACGATCGACAGACCGAGACCGGTCCCGCCGTTGGCGCGGCTCCGCGCGTAGTCCACGCGATAGAAGCGCTCGAAGATGCGCTCCAGCTCACCGGCCGGGATCCCGATGCCGTTGTCCGACACGCGGATCTCGACCACGTCGTCCTCCCCGGTCCGTTCGAGCGCGGCGGTGACCACCACCCGGGCGCCCGGATCGGAGTAGACCACCGCGTTCTCCACCAGGTTGCCCACGGCAACCCCGAGCTGACGGGCGCTGCCCAGCACCTGGCTGCCCGTCGAGCCGGCGATGGTGAGCGTGACCTCCCGCTGCTCGGCGTCCACCCGCCGCCGATCGACGGCATCGCGGAGCACCTCGTCGACGTCGACCACCTCCGGGTCGGCCAGCGGGTTGTCGCCCTGCAACCGGGACAAGTCGATGATCTGAGCCACCAGGTCGGTCAGCCGGGACGACTCCACCGACATCCGGCTGGCGAAGCGGCGTACGGCCAGCGGATCGTCCGCGGCGTCCTCGACGGCCTCGGCCAGCAGCGAGATCGCGCCGATCGGAGTCTTCAGCTCGTGGCTGACGTTGGCCACGAAGTCGCGGCGGATCTGCTCGGTGCGGTGGGCACCGGTCTTGTCGTCGGCGAGCACCAGGATCAGGTCCTCGCCGAGCGGCGCCACCCGGACGCTGTAGTAGCTGACCGGCGTCCCGATCCGTCCGGTCACCTGCAGCTCGGTGGTGATCACGCGGCGCTCCCGGCGCACGGTCCGGACCAGGTCGAGCAGCCGGGGATCCGCGACCCGGGTGCCGCGCACCAGGCCTCCGGTCCGAGCGGCGACGGTGGCCTGCAGCACCTCGTCCTGGGACCCGACGACCACGCCGATGGAGTCGAGCACGGCGAGGACCTGGGCGACCCCGGCCGGAACGACCGGTCCCGCACTCTCGACCGTCGGACGGGGGCCGGAGCGGCGCGCGCGCAGGCCGACCCACATCAGGAGTGCACCGATGCAGAGTCCGACGACGACCGCCACCACGGCGACCCCAACTGGGCTCACGGAACGATAGTAGGGTCCGCATCCGCCCTGGTCGGCCGACGAAACCATGATCAGGGCCAGGCGTCGCGGAGCGTTTGGCGGGCGTTCACGTGCCGTTCAACCCGTGCTCGGTTGGCTGTAGTGCCGCGGCCTAGAGTGGCAACGGCTCCCTCGCGGAGCCATGCCGACGAAACAGTGAGGACCGACTTCCATGCGCGACTCCTACCGGGAGCAGCTCGACGACATCCTGGCCGACCTGGTCCACATGGCCCAGGTCGTCTCCGCGGCGGTCCGCAGTGCGACCACGGCACTGCTCGAGGCCGACCTCAAGCTGGCCGAGCAGGTCATCTCCGAGGACCAGCAGCTCGACGCCAAGCAGGCCGAGATCGAGAGCCGCGCATTCTCCCTGCTCGCCCGGCAGGCTCCGGTCGCCGGTGAGCTGCGGACCCTGGTCGCCACGCTGCGGATGGTGACCGAGCTGGAGCGGATGGGCGACCTCGCCGCCCACGTGGCCAAGATCGCCCGGCTGCGCTACCCGGAGTCGGCGGTGCCGTCCTCCCTGCGGCCCAACTTCGTCCGGATGGCCGACGTGGCCGAGAAGATGGTGGTCACGGCCGGCCAGACGCTGAACGACCGCAACATCCAGACCGCGCAGGAGCTGCGCGACCGCGACGAGGAGATGGACGAGCTGCGCCGCTCCCAGTTCCGGGTGCTGCTCAGCGACGACTGGTCGCACGGCGTGGAGGCGGCGGTCGACGTGGCGCTGCTCGGCCGCTACTACGAGCGGATCGCCGACCACGCCGCGTCCATGGGTCGTAGGATTATCTACGTCGTGACCGGCTCGTTTCCCGAAGCCGAGGTCTGGCCGCAGCCGTAACCACAGTTCGACAACAAATTCTGTCGTCCTGCATTGCCATCGTCCGGGCGAGACGAGTATCGTCGGTAGACCACGTTCCTCCGATGTTGTAGGTCGGCGCCCCCCGACTGGTCCCTATCCACCGCTTGCCCCCGACGAGTCGTGTCAGGAGTGGACCTTTGATCCAGGTCTCACCTGCTCGAGCCGAGCAGAGCTATCGCCACGAGGCGTTCCTCTGGCATGACCGGGACGACTTCACCGACAGCTTGGTGCCCTTCGTGACCGACGGACTCGATGCCGGGGAGCCGGTGATGGTGGCGGTGATCGAGGAGCACGGGGAATGGCTGCGCGAGTCCCTGGGCGCCAAGGCCGACGACGTGAAGTTCTTCGACATGGCCGAGCTCGGCCGCAACCCGGCCAAGATCATCCCGGCCTGGCAGAAGTTCCTGGACATGGACGCGGGTGGCGACGGCCCGGCGCGGGGCGTCGGTGAGCCCATCTGGGCCGGCCGTGGCGCCGACGAGCTGATCGAGTGCCAGGTGCACGAGGCGCTGCTCAACGTGGCCGTCGACCCGACCATCCCGTTCTGGCTGGTCTGTCCGTACGACGTGACCGGACTTGAGCCCGCCGTGATCGACGAGGCGTACCGCAGCCACCCGGTGGTCATCGAGGCCGACGCGTACCGGGGCAGCACCTCCTACGCCGGCCGGGCCCACCTGGAGATGATGCTCGGCACGGAGCTGCCCACCCTGGTCGGCGAGCCGACCACGATCCCGTTCTCCCGCCGCAACCTGGGTCGGCTCCACGCGTTCCTCAAGCTGGAGGGCCACGTCGCCGGGCTCACCCTCCGGCAGGCGGCCGACCTGGCCACCGTCACCTCCGGGCTCGCGACCGACAGCTTGGAGCGCGGCGCCACCAGCGGGACGATCCGGGTGTGGCGACAGCCGCGTTCGGTGGTCTGCGAGGTGGTCGACGACACCCACCTGGACGATCCGCTGGCTGGCCGGCGCGCCCCGCTGGTGGACGGCGCGGACGCGCTCTGGGCGGCCAACCAGCTCTGCGACCTGGTCCAGCTGCGCACCACACCGACCGGCACGACCATCCGGGTTCACGCCTACCGCTGACCGGGCTGCGGGCTGAGCCTCTCCGAGTCGGCCCTACGGCGGGCTCAGGGCTCACCGTCGTTGGCTGGTCCGATGCGACTGCTTCTCCTCGGCGGTACCGCCTGGCTCGGCCGCGCGATCGCCCGGACCGCCCGCGACCACGGGGACTCGGTGACCTGCCTGGCCCGGGGCACCGCCGGTCCGGCGGTCGACGGCGTCGAGCTGGTCACGGCCGACCGGACCCGTCCGGACGCATACGAGGCGGTGGGCGACCGGGAGTGGGACGCAGTCGTCGACGTGAGCCGGCAGCCCGGTCAGGTCCGCGGCGCGGTGGCGGCGTTGAGCGGCCGGGTGGCGCACTACCTTTTCGTCTCCTCGGTCAACGTCTACGCCGACAACCGGACCCCCGGACAGGACGAGAGCGGTCCCCTGCTGCCGCCCCTGGCGGGCGAGGTGATGGAGTCGATGGCCGAGTACGGCGAGGCCAAGGTGGCCTGCGAGCAGCACGTGCTGCGGGGGTTCGGCCCGGACGGCGCCCTCGTCGCCCGGGCCGGGCTGATCGGCGGCCCGGGCGACTGGTCGGGCCGGACCGGCTACTGGCCGCTCCGCTTCGCCGAGCCGGCCGGACCCGACGGTGCCGTCCTCGTCCCGGACGCGCCGGACCTGCCGACCTCGGTGATCGACGTACGCGACCTGGCGGCCTGGCTGGTCGGCGCGGCCCGGCAGCGCACGGCCGGCGTGTTCAACGCGGCCGGCCCGGTCGTCCGGCTGGCCGACCATCTGGACACCGCTCGTCAGGTCGCCGGGCACACCGGCCCGGTGGTCGCTGTCGACGGAGCCTGGCTGGCCGGGCAGGGGGTGCAGCCGTGGATGGGCGAGCGATCGCTGCCGCTGTGGCTGGACGACCCGGACTGGTCCGGACTCAGCGCCCGGGACACAGCGGCCGCCGAGCACGCCGGGCTGGTCACCCGGCCGCTGGCGGAGACCCTGACCGACACGCTGGCCTGGGAGCGGGAGCAGGGATCCGACCGGGTCCGCCGGGCCGGGCTGACCCCGGCCGAGGAGCGGGAGCTGCTGGAGGCCTGGCGTCGCTGACCGGGAGCAGAGGGAGGCGCAGGTCCTCGGGCGAGGCACCCGCGAAGCGTGGATGGGCCTGGCGGGAGCCCGAGCCTGCGAGGGCGGATGGTTGCGAGCCGGGTGTCCCGCCCGGGGACCGGCGCATCGAACGACGGGGGCTACTTCTTTCCCTGGTTCCTGACCGCTTCGATCGAGGCCGCGGCGGCCTCCGGATCGAGGTAGCGACCGCCGGCCGTGATCGGCTTCAGGTCGTCGTCCAGGTCGTAGGCGAGCGGGATCCCGGTCGGGATGTTCAGGCCGACCACCTCGGCGTCGCCGATGTTGTCCAGGTGCTTGACGATGGCCCGCAGCGAGTTGCCGTGCGCGGCGACGAGCACCACCTTGCCGGCGCGCAGGTCCGGCACGATGTCGTCGTACCAGTACGGCAGCGCCCGGAGCAGCACGTCCTTGAGGCACTCGGTCCGCGGCCGGACCTCGGTGGGCAGCTCGGCGTACCGCGGGTCGTCGAAGTTGGCGAACTCGGCCTCGTTGTCGATGGGCGGCGGCGGGGTGTCGTAGGAGCGGCGCCACACCATGAACTGCTCCTCGCCGAACTCCGCCAGCGTGGCCGCCTTGTCCTTGCCCTGCAGCGCGCCGTAGTGCCGCTCGTTCAGCCGCCAGGAGCGCTTGACCGGGATCCAACGCCGGTTCGCGGCGGCCAGGGAGATCTGCGCGGTGTTGATCGCCCGGGTCAGCAGCGAGGTGTGCACCACGTCGGGCAGCAGCCCGGCCTCGACCAGCAGCTCACCGCCGCGATGCGCCTCGCGGCGACCCTTGTCGTTGAGGTCGACGTCGACCCAGCCGGTGAACAGGTTCTTGGCGTTCCACTCGCTCTCGCCGTGTCGCAGCAGGATCAAGGTTGCCGTCACAGGCGGGAGCCTAGTGCAAGCCTGCCTGCCAACTCACCCAACCTGACCTCGCTACGCCAGTGGGGTCCGCAACACGCGACACGCCGGCCGGTGGAGAAACGCGCGTAGCGAAATCAGGGCCAGGGGGCGTCCGGGCCGGGGTCCAGGTGGCGGAAGGCCGCGAGGTTGGCCGTGGACTCGCCCCGGGAGCGGCGCCAGGCCCACTCTCGGCGGATGCTGTCGACGAAGCCCAGCTCCAGGATCGGGTTGAAGCTGGCGTCCGCGGTCTCGGCCACCACTCCGAGGACCCGGTCCACCTCGGCCCGGCTGAGCTGTTCTAGCGGGAGCTTCCCGGTGAGGTAGATGTCGCCCAGCCGGTCGACGGCGAACGCCACCACGGACAGCTTCAGGTTGTGCTCCAGCAGCCAGCGGTAGACCGCGGCCTCGTTCTGCTCGGGCCGGCGGGCCACGAAGGCGCGGACGCCGAGCCGGTGCCGACCCACCTCCAGGGCGCATTCGGTGACCAGCTTGTGCTCACCGGGCAGCCGGACCGTGAACAGCCCGGTCGCGGTCTCCTGCCAGTCGAGATCCAGCTCGCCCAACGCCGCCCGGACCTCCGCCGACGCGGCAGACTGCGGGTCGGCCGTCACGTTTGCGCCACGAACCAGCGGGTCTGATAGCCGGTCAGCCGCAGCGGTCCGTCGGTCAGCGGCGTCTCCTCGGTCAGCGCGTCCCAGGCCCAGTTGCCCACCGGGAGCACCCAGCGCGGCAGCGACTGGTCCTCCTGGGTCAGGTTGTAGACCCCGACCATCGTCTGGCCGGGCACGTGCCGGAGGAAGACCAGCACCGCGGAATTGACCGGATCGACGATCTCGGTCTCGACCGACGCGTCCAGGCTGGGCAGCGCCGCCCGGACAGCGATGGCGTGCCGAATGCCGTGCCAGACCCGGTACTCCACGGTCCCCGGCTCGTGCCGGCGCTCTGCGACGTCCCAGGGCATCCGCGGCCGGTGCACCCAGCGGTTGTCGTCGGCGTGCTCGGCGTGCTCGGCGTAGTCGTAGTCGTTGACCAGCGCCAGCTCGTCGCCCATGTAGAGCAGCGGCAGCCCGCCGAACCCGAGCACCAGGTGGTGGGCCAGCAGCAACCGCTGGACGGCGAGGTCGAGGTGCGCCACGTCGCCGTTGCTCAGCGCCGACTCGATGCCGATCAGGGAGGCCGCGGTGCCGCTGATCCGCCGGTCCCCGGTGGCCAGGTTCTCCTGGAAGACCAGCCCGCGGGCATCGCTCATCGGGTACAGGCCGGCGTAGTAGTCGGCCAGGAACCGCCGGTGCTCGTAGCCGTTGAGCCCGACCGAGGCGGCGTCCTCGTCGCTGATCGCCCAGCCGATGTCGTCGTGGCAGCGCAGGTAGGTGCCCCACACCGTGGTCGGCGGCTTGGCCGGGAACCGGTTCAGCGCGGCGCAGAACAGCCGGGTGTCCTTGGCGGCCAGGGCCGACCAGATCTGCACCATCAGCGAGTTCTGGTAGGCCAGGTCGCTGACCTTGCCGGCGTGCTTGCCGACCCCCAGGTAAGGGGCGAGGTCGGCCGGGCCGACGATCGCCTCGGCCTTGAAGATCAGCGCCGGCGCGCCGATCCGGGCCACCGCCCGCAGGGCCTGGGTGATCGCGTGCACCTCCGGCTGGTTCTGGCAGTTGGTGCCCATCCGCTTGTAGAGGAACGCGATGGCGTCCAGCCGCAGGCACTCCACCCCGAGGTTGGCCAGCCACAGGATCAGGTCGGCGAACTCGTAGAACACCTCCGGGTTGCGCCAGTTCAGGTCCCACTGCCAGCTGTTGAAGGTGGTCCAGACCCAGGAGGCGGACTCCTCGTCGTAGGTGAAGTTGCCCGGGGCGAAGTCCGGGAACACCTCGGGCAGCGACCGCTCGTAGGCGTCCGGCAGCTCGCGGTCGGCGAACAGGTAGAAGTAGTCGCGGTAGAACCGGTCCCCGGCCCGGGCGTTCACCGCCCACTGGTGCTCGGCGGCGACGTGGTTGAGCACCAGGTCCAAGGTCAGCGAGATGCCACGCGAGCGCAGGGCGGTGGCCAGGTCGCGCAGGTCGGAGATGCTGCCCAGGTCCTCGCGGACCGCGCGGTAGTCCATCACCGCGTACCCGCCGTCGTTAGGCGCCGGACGCGGCTTGAGCAGCGGCAGCAGGTGCAGGTAGGTGACACCCAGCTCGGCCAGGTAGTCGACCCGGTTGGCCACGCCCTTCAGGGTGCCGCCGAACATGTCGGCGTAGGTCGCGTAGCCGAGCATCTGCTGGTGCTGGAACCAGTGCGGGTCGGCGTGCCGTTGCAGGTCGAGCAGCCGCAGGTCGGCCGGCCGCTGGCGGAAGTTCCGGGCGGCGATCTCCACCAGCCGGTACGCCATGTCCGGCGCGTGGTCCGGATACGCCCCGGCCAGGCCGTTCAGCAGGTCGGGCCAGAAGCGCTGCAGCCGCGTGGCGAAGACGACCTGGTCATGTGGCGGCTCGCCCTCGAGCAGCGACGCCACGTCGGGAACAGTCATTGTGGGCAGGGTATTAAACGCGCATCCGGGTGGCCACGGTGGGATTGCCCGTCGCCTCGCAACCGGATGTGGAAGGATGTTGAAACGTGCGTATCACTGTCGATCTCGACGAGGATCTACTGCACGCCGTCGAGGAGCGGCGTACCGCCTGCAAGACCACCGGCCAGGTCCTTGCTGACCTTGCCCGGCAGGCCCTTCGTACCTCCCCCGCACCCGAGCTCACCTCGATCTCCCGCGATCGCGACGACGACCGCGTACCGACGCTGACCCGGGCCTGACCTCGCCCGGGCGCGGGGTCAGCCGGCCTTGAGCTCCTTACGGCCGAGCTTGAGCCGCTTCTTGAACTCCTCGAGGAACACCTCGCGCAGGTGCTCGTTGTCCATCGCCCCGCCGAGAGGGCCGAACCCACCCTTGGCGGCGCGCTGGCACACGGTCAGCCAGGCCTGGCCCATGGCGAAGGTGAAGGTCGAGGCCACACCGGCCCCGATCATCCCGCCGACCACCGTGCCGGCCCCGGGCACCATCTTGAGCAGCCCGGTGAACGCCGCCCGGCCGGCCTGGGTCGCCGCCGTGGCCGAGACCACCGCCATCAGGGCCGCCCGATCGAACTTGATCGTGTAGATCTGCGCGATCCGGGCCATCATGCCGAGCTGGATCGGCACCAGCAGGGTGGCGTCGGAGAACGGGATCGGAGTGGCCGCGGCCGCGGCGGCGGCGCCGGCGGCGCCGGTCACGTACTTCCGAGCCTCCTCCGCCTTACGGTCGTAGTCGATCTGCTGCGCCGCGACGAGCGCTCCGTGCGCGCCTTCAGGCGCAACGCGAAAGGTGGCATCGAGCACTTCCTGCAGGCCGTATGCGGACTGCCCGGCGAACTCGTCCGCCTTGGCGTAGGTCATGAACGGCCGGCCGCCGGCGATCGGCAGGCGGCGGGCGATGATCTGCTCGGCCAGCAGCACCGCGTCCGGGTGGAAGTGGCCGCGGTCCGTCTCCGGATCCCAGCGGCGCGGCACCTGGGTGAGCACCACGAGCACCGGCAGGCCCATCTCGTCCAGCCGGCGTACGAAGTCGGCCTCGGTGTCCTCGAACCGCCGGTCCATTCCCCGCACGCAGTACCAGGCCACGTGGATCTGCTCGCTCAGCGGAAGCCGGCGCATCTGCCCCATCGCCTTGGCCAGCTCGGACAGGATCTCCTTGCTGTCCCGGCCGACCTCCAGACCCTGGGTGTCCACGATGCCGAGATGGCCGATCTTGTCCAGGTAGAGATGGCTGCCGCGGGTCACCGGCTCGCCGATCCCGGTCCGGGCGACCTCCTCGCCGAAGATCGCGTTGATCAAGGTCGACTTGCCCACCCCGGTCTTGCCGAAGATCGCCAGGTTGAACCGGCCCAGGGCCGCGTCCTGCTTGTCGTACTCCGCCCGGAACGAGTCCCGGAACCAGTCTGGGCCGCTCGCCATGGGTCCCAGCGTAGGGGCGTAGGTCGGAAGTACATTGCGGACCACCGGGCTGCCTGAGTAGTTTCTTCCGTACAAGACCCCGATCTCGCCCGCACTACGACGATCCGTCGCCGCCTCCGACACCACGAGCGGAAGTGGGCCTGCTGACCTGGGCGGAGGAGGATCATGCCGGTCGAACGCGAACAACTCGTCTGGCCGGTGCGGCCGGCGCAGCAGGCTCGGGTCACCTTCGATCCGCCCTCGACCGAGACCCAGATCGTGCTGCCGCCGGACATCCTGCTCCGCTACGGCGCCCGCATCCTCGACCCGGGCAAGGCCGCGCAGCCCGGTGCCAGACGCCGGGACCGGGACAACCTCGACGGTCAGGACCCGGGTCGCCCGGTGCCGTACCAGACCACGGCGTACGTGGCCGAGGAGATCCTGGTGTCCGCCGCCGGCCAGGCGCAGAACTCGCTCGTCTCGGTCGAGGCGCAGCTCAACGAGGTCCTGAAGAAGCAACCGGCGCGACCGGGCGAGGGGGCACGGGTCGCGGCCCGGGGCGACGACGTCACCGCAGCGCTGGACCGGGCCCGGACCTCCTCGCCGGGCGTGCTGCGACTGGCCGTGGAGTCGACCGCCACCGAGCCGGGTCCCCCGCCGGACGCATGGAAGGTCGTGCAGCAGCTGCGGGACGCGGCCACTCCGCTGGAGGTCGGGCTCAACCACCTGATGTTCGCCGCTCCCGCGGGCGGCCAGGGCTTCAGCTTCGGCCACGGCTTCAGCTTCGGCCACGGGTTCAGCTTCGGACACGGCGTCGGCGCCGCCGAGTACGCCATGCCCGGATGGGGCGGCCGGATGCCGGTCCGCTGGATCGGCGGCGCTCCGCCCCGCACCACGCCGTCCCGGCGACCGGTGGTGGCCATCCTCGACACCGGGGTGGGCGACCACGACTGGTTCGGCTTCGGCTCCCCCGACCCGGTCGTCGAGCGCTTGTACTACCGGCGCAGTGACGGCACCGTGCAGCCCGACGACACGCTGGGGGGTGAGAGCCAGCCCAACATCATCGACCGGTTGCAGGGGATGATCGACCCGTTCTTCGGGCACGGCACCTTCATCGCCGGCCTGATCCACCAGGCCTGCCCGGACGCCAGGATCGTGTCGATCAAGATGATGAGCAACGACGGCATCGTGGACGAGGCCGCGCTGCTCAATGGCCTCGGCTACCTGCACCAGCGGCAGGTCGACGCCCTGGCCGCGGGCGAGGACGGAGTCGCCGCCCGGGTCGACATCGTCTGTCTGGCCCTCGGGTACTACCACGAGTCGGACCTGGCCGGCGTCACCTATGACAGCCGGCTCAAGCAGGCCCTCGACGACCTGGCCGCGGTCGGCGTCCTGGTCGTGGCCGCCGCCGGAAACGACGCGACGAGCCGGCCGATGCTGCCGGCCGCGTTCACCTCGTTCCGGGCCGGGACCTTCACCGGTGACCTGGGATCGGCGCCCCTGGTCAGCGTGGCCGCCCTCAACCCCGACGGGAGCGTCGCCCTGTTCAGCAACGAGGGCGACTGGATCTCCTGCTACTCCCCAGGGTCGGTCCTGATCAGCACCATGCCCAAAGTCGACGTCGGGCTGCGGTCCTCGGTCGACCTCGGTGACGGCCCGATCGACCAGCGCCCGGTGGCCAGCTGGCGGGCCAGTCTGGACCCCGACCGGTTCACCGGGTTCGCGACCTGGAGCGGCACCTCCTTCGCCGCCCCGGTGATGGCCGGGGCGGCCGCCCGGGCGCTGCTCGAGCACAAGACCTTCGTCGACCCGAAGGCCGACCCCATCGTCCGGTGCCACGAGGTGCTGCGGACACTCACCTTCCCGTTGTGACCCGATGGCCTTGGTCGAGGACACCCCGCCGGTCCAGGAGCAGGACCTGGCAGCATCGCGGCGGCTGCTCGCCGACGGCATCACGGCGATGGATCGGGGCTGCCTCAGCGATGCGGTCCAGCTGCTGCACGGCGCCCTGGCCGGCCTCGGCCTGCACGCCACCGCCGCGGCGGTTCCCGCGGTGCCGCCGACCGCGATCCGCGACCCGGCGCGGACGGCCCTCGCCGCCCGGATCCTGCTCAGTCTGGCCTTTCTGCACCATGAGCTGGGCGACAGCGCGGACGCCCTGCGCGCCTTCGACAACGCCGAGGCGCTGGCCGCACAGGGCCGGCACGCCGAGATCGAGGTGCTGATCCACGCGCAGCGCGGCGCGATGTTCCTCCGCGAGGGCCGGCTGGCCGAGTCGCTCGCCGAGCTCGACGTGGCGGTCGCCATGCTGGACTTCGCCCCCGCCGTCGACCAGGGCAAGATCCTGATCAACCGCGGTGAGGCGCACGGCCTGCTGGGGCAGATCGCGGCGGCCAAGGCGGACTGCGCCCGAGCGCTCGCGCTGGCCGAGGCGTACGCGCTGCCCAGCCTGGCCTTCTACGCCCGACACAACCTCGGATGGTTCGAGTTCCTGTCCGGGGATCTGCCCCGGGCGCTGGAGCTGATGCCGATGCCCCACGACGGGTCCTCGGACTTCGAGCGGGGCGTGGTGGGGACCGACCGGGCCAAGGTGCTGCTCAGCGCCGGCCTGCTCGGCGAGGCCGACCGCTCACTGGCCGACGCCTGCGCCGCGCTGGCCCGGACCGAGCTGGTCCAGTTCCTGGCCGAGGCCGAGCTGACCCGGGCCGAGGTCGCGCTGCTCGCCGGTCGGACCACCCTCGCCCGGGACACCAGCCATGCCGCCGTCGCCCGACTGCGCCCCCGGGACAACCGCCGGGCCACGGCGCTCGGTGAGCTGATCCAGCTGCAGGCCGACGCCGCGGCCGGAGTCGCGCCGGAGGAGCTGGTGCGGACGGCCGACCGGCTGACCCGGACCTTCACCCAGCTGGGCCTGGCCGACCAGGCGCGACTGGCCCGGCTGCTGGCCATCGAGCACCTCCCGCCCGCCGATGCCTCCCGACGCGCCCTGCCCGCCATCGGCCGGGACCAGCCGCTGGAGCTTCGCCTGCAGGGCCGGCTGGTCCGGGCCCAGCGCGAGTTCGCCCGCGGGCGCCAGCGGTCCGGTCTCCGCCACGCCCGGATGGGCCTGTGCGACCTCACCGAGTACCAGACCCAGTTCGGGAGCCTGGACCTGCAGACCTCCAGCGCCGTCCGCGCCCGCCGGCTGGCCGCCACGGCGATCCACGCCGAGATGGC
This sequence comes from Propionibacteriaceae bacterium, assembly GCA_035296105.1. GTDB lineage: Bacteria > Actinomycetota > Actinomycetes > Propionibacteriales > Propionibacteriaceae > Microlunatus. The sequence continues at coordinate 17,943 of DATHBQ010000249.1, forward strand.
GGCCGCGCACCCGACCGCGGTGCTGGCCTGGGTGGAGCGGGCGCGGGCGGTGTCCGGCCGGGTGGTAGCCCCGCAGCCGCCCGACGATCCCGAGACCGCGGAGCTGATGACCGCGCTGCGCTGGACGGTCAGCCGGCTCGACCGGGAGGAGACGGCCGGCCAGGACCGCGCGGCGCTGCGGCAGCGTCGGCAGCAGCTGGAGCAGGCCATCCGGGCGCGGTCGTGGACCGTCCGCGGCACCGGCGCGACGGCCGCCGAGCCACGGATCGCCGATCTTCGGTGGGCCATCGGCGACTCGGTGCTGGTGACGCTGTTCAACCTGGACGAGGTGGTACACGCCGTGGTCCTCACCCGGCACCGCTGCTGGCTGCAACCCCTCGCGCCGATGACCGAGACCGAGGAGCTCGGCCGGCGGATCAGTGCCGACCTCGACGTGCTCGCCCTCGACCTGGTGCCGGAGGCGCTCCGGAGCTCCGCCCGCAGCTCCCTGCGCCGGAGCCTTGAGCGGCTCGACACCGCCCTGATCGCCCCTCTCGGTCTGCCCGACGGGCCGGTGGTGCTGCTGCCGCCCGGTCGACTGGCCTCGCTGACCTGGGCCGAACTGCCCAGCTTCCGGGGCCGCCCGCTGGTCATCGCTCCATCAGCCAGCACCTGGCTCGGGGCGCACGCCCGCTTCGTCTCCGTTCCCGGACCGGTCCTGGCGATCAGCGGCCCGGGTCTACGGCGAGCTGAAGCGGAGGTTGAACGGGTCGCCGAGACCTGGCCGGGGTGCGTCACCCTGCGGGCCGAGCAGGCGACGGCCGAGGCGTTCCTGGACCACATCTCCGGCGCCCAGCTGGTCCACGTGGCCGCGCACGGGCGGCACCAGCGGGACAACCCTTTGTTCTCCTCCATCCGGCTGGCCGACGGTCCGGTGGTCGGCTACGACCTCGACCGGGTGCCCGACCCGCCGCAGCACGTCGTGCTGTCGGCCTGCGACCTCGGCCAGGCCACCGTCCGGCCGGGCGACGAGGCCCTCGGGCTGACCCGTGCCTTCCTGCACAGCGGGACCTCGACGGTCATCTCCGGCGTCGCCAAGGTGTCCGACCGGGGCGCCGCGGACCTGATGGCGGACTACCACCGGCGGCTCGTCGCCGGGGCGGCACCGGCGTACGCGCTGGCCGATGCCCTGGCCGCAGCCGACGAGCCGACCCCGTTCGCCTGCTTCGGCGCCGGCTGGTAGGCGACAGCACCCGCTAGACTCGCCCGGGCTGTCCATCGGCGGCTCACTCCCTCTCCCACTCTCGAAGGCTCAGCCATGCCCATCCGTGCCGATCTGCGCAACGTCGCGATCGTGGCCCACGTCGACCACGGCAAGACCACCCTGGTCGACGCCATGCTGTGGCAGTCCGGGGCCTTCCGGGTCGGCCAGGATGTCGAGAAGCGGGTCATGGACTCGATGGCCCTGGAGCGGGAGAAGGGCATCACGATCCTGGCCAAGAACACCGCTGTGACCCACCACGCCCCCAACGGCACTGCGGTGACCATCAACATCATCGACACCCCCGGCCACGCCGACTTCGGCGGCGAGGTGGAGCGCGGGCTGGAGATGGTCGACGGGGTGCTGCTGCTGGTCGACGCCTCGGAGGGCCCGCTGCCGCAGACCCGGTTCGTGCTGCGGAAGGCCCTGGCCAAGTCGCTACCGATCGTGCTGGTCGTCAACAAGACTGATCGGCCCGACTCCCGGATCGAGGAGGTGGTCGAGGAGACCTACGAGCTGTTCCTCGATCTGCTGGACGACGACGAGACCCACGTCCTCGACTTCCCCGTGGTGTACGCCTCGGCCAAGGCCGGCCGAGCCTCGCTGACCGCTCCGGCCAACGGCGAGCAGCCGGACAGCGAGGACCTGGGCCCTCTGTTCGCCACCATCCTCGAGCACATCCCGGCCCCGAGCTACGTCGAGGGCGCCGCCCTGCAGGCCCACGTCACCAACCTGGACGCCTCGCCCTACCTGGGTCGGCTGGCCCTGTGCCGGGTCTTCGCGGGGGAGATGAAGCGCAACCAGGTCGTCGCCTGGTGCCGGGCGGACGGGACGATCACGAGGATCAAGCTCTCGGAGATGTTGATCACCGAGGCGCTGGACCGGGTGCCGGCCGACATCGCCCGGCCGGGTGACATCGTGGCCATCGCCGGTATTCCCGACATCACCATCGGCGAGACCCTGTCCGATCCGGACGATCCCCAGCCGTTGCCGCTCATCACCGTCGACGAGCCGAGCATCTCGATGACGATCGGCATCAACACCTCGCCGTTGGCCGGACGGGCCGGCAAGAACCTGACCGCCCGGCTGGTCAAGGCCCGGCTGGACGCTGAGCTGGTCGGCAACGTGTCGATCCGGGTGTTGCCGACCGAGCGGCCGGACACCTGGGAGGTGCAGGGTCGCGGCGAGCTGCAGCTGGCGGTGCTGGTGGAGATGATGCGCCGGGAGTCCTACGAGCTGACCGTGGGCAAGCCGCAGGTGGTCACCCGGGAGATCGACGGGCGCACCCACGAGCCGGTGGAGCGGCTGACCATCGACGTGCCCGAGGACTTCGTCGGCGTGGTCACCCAGCTGCTCGGGCTGCGCCGGGGCCGGCTGGAGCAGATGGTCAACCACGGCACCGGCTGGGTGCGGATGGAGTACCTGGTGCCGGCCCGTGGGCTGATCGGCTTCCGCACCGAGTTCCTGACCGAGACCCGCGGCACCGGCCTGATGCACCACGTGTTCGAGGCGTACGAGCCGTGGGCCGGTGAGCTCCGGACCCGCCCCACCGGCTCGCTGGTCGCCGACCGCTCCGGCCTGGTCACCGCGTACGCCTCCTTCGCCCTGCAGGAGCGCGGCAGCCTCTTCGTCGGGCCGGGGACCGAGGTCTATGAGGGCATGATCGTGGGCGAGAACGCCCGCGCCGAGGACATGGACGTCAACCCGACCCGGGAGAAGAAGCTGACCAACGTCCGCTCCTCGACCGGTGACGAGCTCGAGCGGCTGATCCCGCCACGGCTGATGAGCATGGAGCAGTCACTGGAGTTCTGTCGCGGCGACGAGTGCCTCGAGGTCACCCCGGCGGCCGTCCGGATCCGCAAAGTGGTGCTATCGGCAACGGAAAGAGCACGAAATCGCGTCCGGGCCCGCAACGCCTGACGATTTCTATAACGGATCGGTCACGGAGCGGAACTGAAGTCCGCGTCTCGCGCTCGATAAGTGAAGATGTTCCGGACGTTTCCGGGCAACCTCCGGCCCTTCCCCGCCGTATCCGAGATGTCGCCGTATACGCGCCTGCTCAGGCAGGTTCTGGGAGAGGGTTCTACCTTGATGCGCAGAGTCGTCTGCATGCTGCTCGGGATCGCGCTGGCCACCGGCCTGCTGGTCGGGCTCAGTTCCACGAGTGCCGTGGCGCCGAAGGCGGAGGCGGCCAACTACGTCTCGCGGATGTACACCGCTCCGAAGTACGGCCAGACCGGCAATCACATCGTGGCCCTGCAACGGCGGCTGCGGGCGGCCGGCGTGCTGCAGACCGAAGGCATCACCGGCTACTTCGGCGACCGCACCAAGAAGGCGGTGAAGAAGTTCCAGCGCAAGGTCGGCCTGGAGCAGACCGGCAAGGTCGGTGAGCGCACCTGGAAGCTGCTGGTGGCCGAGACCGGCAAGATCCGGATCAAGAAGCCGTTCAGGTGGCCGCCGAAGAACTCGGTCGACCTGCCCGCCCGCTGCGAGACGTCGGGTCGGGTGCTGTGCGTGGACAAGACCAAGCGCAAGCTCTACTACGTCAAGGCCGGCAAGATCATCAAGACGGCGGACGCCCGCTTCGGGTGCTCCGGCATGGCTACCCGCGAGGGCACCTTCAAGGTGTTCCGGAAGAGCCGCAACCACGTGTCGAGCCTGTTCAACTCACCGATGCCGTACGCCATGTTCTTCTCGGGCGGCCAGGCCGTGCACTACTCCCCCGACTTCGCCCGCACCGGCTACAACGGCTGCAGCCACGGCTGTATCAACATCCGCTCCCGGAGCACCATCGCCTGGATCTTCGACCAGGTCCGGATCGGCGACCGGGTCTACGTCTACTGGAGCTGATTCGCTCCTCGGGGGTGATGAGTTGGCCTTCGACATCGAGGCCCTGCTCGACCTGTGGACCCGGCTGCCGGTCGACCCGGCGGAGGCCGCCGCCGTGTTTCGCACGCTCTACACCGACCCCGTGATCGTGAACGGGGCCACGCTGGGTGCGGACGACCTGGTTGTCCGGGCCACGCGCTGCAGCGGACCTTCTCCCCGCTCCGCCGGGAGGTGCTCGACGTCTGCGACGCCGGCGACAAGGTGGCCGTGGCGTTCCGGCTCTCCGGACGCCAGGTCGGGCCGATGGGCACGGCAGCCGGCGTGCTGCCGCCGACCGGTCAGGACATCGCCCTACGGGTGATCGACATACTGACCCTGACCGACGGCCGGATCAGTGAGATCACCATGGTGGCCGACGAGCTGGGCGCCCTGGCCGCCGTCGGCGCCGCCCGCCTCATCGGGGACGGCTAGTCACGCGGCCTGAGCCTGTCGAAGCGCCGTTCGACAGGCTCAGACCACATGCACTGGTTCTAGCTGCTGGCGGTGGTGTCGGTCGCGGTGGTGTCGGTCGTGGCGGTATCGGTCGTGGTTCCAGCGCCGCCGTTGCTGGCCGCTGCGCTCTCCGCCAGCTTCTGCGCCGGCGACTTCTTCGCGGCGGCCTCCGCCGGGGCATCCATCGTCGGCGCCTTGGTGGTCGCCTTCTCGGCGGCCGCCCTCTGGGTGGCGGTCTTCTTGGCCGCCGCGACCTTCTTGGCCGCGGACTTCTCGGCCGTCCTGCCGGCGGTCGCCTTGCGGGTGGCTGTGCTCCTGGCCGCGCTGCGCGGGGTGACCGACTCGGTCGCCGTCCGGCCGCTCACGTTCTTGCGCGTCTGGGTGACGGTCTCCTGCACCCGCTCCAGCAGCGGGTCGACCCGGTCGC
>DATHBQ010000250.1:0-4346 GCA_035296105.1 Propionibacteriaceae bacterium
CGGCCGAGCATGCCCAGCTCGGCGGTCAGCTCACCCACCGAGAGCCCGTACCGGCGGGCCACCACCAGCGCCGCGAGCAGGGCCAGGCCGGTGAACACTGCGCTGGTCAGCGCACTGAAGGCGACGACGGTGATCAGCTTGCTGAAGAACACCCGACCTCGCCGAGGAAGGAAGCTGAGCCAGTTGCCGATGGAACCGCTGCTGTACTCGGCGCCGATGAAGCTGCCGGCGACCATCAGGGCGGCCAGCGCCACCAGGTAGATCGAGACCTCCAGCGACTCCGCGGTCACCTCGGCGAAGGGCCGGGTGAAGGAGAACTCGCTGATCTGCGGCTCCGGGTAGCGGCAGTCAGGCGGGCTGCCCGCGTTGTCGCAGGTGCGCTCGTTCTCCTCCCAGAACCGACGGGCCTCCTCGTACTGGGCCTGGCTGGACGCCTGCTCCGCTGTGGTCGGCGGGCGCAGGGAGGAGTTGACCGACAGCTGGAAGACGCCGATCACGAGCAGGACGATCACCAGCGCAATCCGGGTGAACCGGCGGCTGAGCAGCCGGTTGGTCTCCGCCGCGACCAACGGCAGCAGGCCGGGGCGTCGGTGGGACGGCTGGTCGAGCCGCGGGTCGACGTCCGCCTCGGTCGTGGCGGTCACGAGCCACTCCGGTCCGGGGGCGTCGTTGTCCGACGTGACGGCGGGGTCCGTGTGGCCCCGAGGTGCTCGTCGGCGGTGAGCTCCAGGAACACCGACTCCAGGTCCCGCTGCACGGGCGCCAGCTCCCGCACGTAGCGACCGCGCTCGGCCAGCACCCGGGTGATCTCGGCGGTGTCCAGCGGACCGCGGCTCGCCGAGACGTGCAGCTCGCGTCCGGAGCGTTGGGTCACGAATCCCGCCGCCTCCAGGACCTCGGCCGCCCCGATCGGGTCATCCACACTGACCCGCGCATACTGCTCCCCGGCCGCGCTCAGGATGTCGGACACCCGGCCCTCGGCCAGCATCCGGCCCCGGCCGATGATCGACACGGTGTCGGCGACCTGCTGCACCTCGCTCAGGATGTGACTGGAGACCAGCACCGTCTTGCCGCGATCGGCGAGGTTGCGCATGGTGGCCCGGATCTCGTGGATGCCGGCCGGGTCGAGCCCGTTGGTCGGCTCGTCGAAGATCAGCAGGCTGGGGTCCTTGAGCAGCGTTGCCGCAATGGCCAGCCGCTGCTTCATGCCGAGGGAGTAGGTCCGGAACTTGTCTCCGGCCCGACCGGCCAGCCCGACCTCCTCCAGCACTCCCTCCACCTGGCGCCGGGACGTACCGATCGCCCGGGCCAGCAGCTCCAGGTTCTTGCGGCCGGAGAAGTGCGGAAAGAAGCGGGGCTGCTCGACGATGGCGCCGACCTGGTCGATCACCCGGTCAAGGTGCAGCGGCACCTCGTGGTCGAAGATCCGGATGTACCCGGAGTCGGCGGTGATCAGCCCCAGCAGCATGCGGATGGTGGTCGTCTTCCCCGAGCCGTTGGGCCCGAGGAAGCCGTGCACCCCGCTGAGCGGCACTCGCAGGTCCAGCCCGTCGACCGCCGCCTGTCGGCCCTTCCGGGTCCGGTAGACCTTGCGGAGGTTGTACGCCTCGACCGCGTAGTCGGCATAGCTCTCGACCACGACGGCTCGGCGCGCCGCGGTGAGTGTCATCAGCCGGCCGGGCTCAGCTCAGGGCTGATCCCGAGGTCGTCGGACTGGGGATACGGCGCGAAGGCCAGCAGCTCGGTGAGGTGGGGGACCAGGGCGGCCGCCACCTCGGCAACGACGACCGGGCGGCCCAGCTCCGCGGCCATCGAGGTGACGCCTACCCCGACCAGTCCGCACGGGATGATGGTCGCGTACTTGCTCAGGTCCGGGTCCACGTTGACCGCGAACCCGTGCATGGTGGTACCAGCGGCGACTCGTACGCCGATCGCGGCGATCTTGCGCTCCAGCCGGTCCTCGTCCGCGGCCAGCCACACCCCGGACCGCCCGCGCACCCGGCCGGTGGCCAGCCCGTAGCCGGCGAAGAGGCGGATCATCGCCTCCTCGAGGCGGCGTACGTAGTCCACCACGCCGACGGCCTCGGGCAACCGCACGATGGGGTAGCCGACCAGCTGACCGGGTCCGTGCCAGGTGATCTTGCCGCCGCGGTCGACGTCGACGACCGGTGTGCCGTCGCGGGGGCGTTCGTGCGGCTCGGTGCGATTGCCGGCGGTGTAGACCGACCGGTGCTCGAGGAGCAGGACCGTGTCCGGCCGCAGCTCGGCGGCCACCTCGGTGTGCAGGTCGCGCTGCCGCTGCCAGGTCTCGGCGTAGTCGACCGGACCCTCGGGCAGCAGGTCGAGCACCTCCAACGCCATGTCGCGGAGTTTAGCTGGGAACCCTACGGAGCTTGAGATCTCAGCAGGGCCCGCCATGTGGCCACGCCGACCACCCCGGTGGAGCTGAGACCGTGTCGGGTCTGCCAGCGGCGCAGGGCGCGTTCGGTGCCCGGACCGAAGGTCCCGGTGGTGGTCACCCCCACCACCGTCTGCACGGCCTTGACCGCGTTGCCCGTCGACCCCTCGCGGAGGATCCGGCCGGAGTAGGTGACCAGGGTGCGTAACGTCGCGGACGCGCCCGGTGGCGGCTGGACCGCTGGGTAGCGCGGGCACGGCGTCGGGTTGAAGGCGGTGTACGGCGCGGCCCAGTTCTGGTCGGCCGGCCGGCACGGTCCGTAGTCGGCCTTGGCCACCCGGCCGGTCCAGTACGAGGTGACGCCGCGCGCCCCTTCCCAGGACAGCGAGAAGTGGATGTGGTTGCGGTGGCAGCGGCTGTCGGCCGACCGCTCCGGGCGGCTGGCGCAGTCCAGGTAGGGCCGCCATCCCTCGTCGGCCCGGGAGGCGCTCCAGATCCGGTTGTTCCAGATCAGGTACATCACGCCGAGCCGGCGAGCGATCGCGTACTCGTGCTGTCGGCTGTCGGGCGCCAGCAGCCAGCCCAGCACGGCCTCCGCCTCAGCCCGCCGCTCGGCACTGCGGACCGAGACCATCCAGTCCACCGCCCGGCCGTCGTGGTGCTCGCTGGAGGGCGTCGATCCGCACGACCGCACGGTGCCGTAGGTGGTCTTCGGGTAGGTCGCGGTGAGCAGCCGGCCGAGTCGTGCGGTGCCCGGCTTGGTCCTCGGGTCGCAGGAGACCTGCGGGACGTACCCGGCGGAGTTCTCGATCTCGACCGGCAGGTCGGGTGGGGTCGGTGGTCGCACCGGCGCCCCGGCGGCCACCCCGGCCCGGCCGAGGCTGACCGAGAGAACGAGCAGGAGAACGGCGCTGATCACCAGCCGCAGAAGGCGGTGTGACGCGATCGACATGGAGTGTCCACTTCGGAGACGGCTCCCCGAGCGGTCGCCGCATGATATGCACGTCGCCGCTGTCCGGCCAAGGGGCCGGCGAAGATCAGCCCTTGCGCAGGGCGGCGGCGACGGTGCTGGTCACGTCGGGCGCGCCGAAGACGAAGCCGTGCTCGGTGAGCCGTTGTGGCACCACGTGTACGTCGCCGACCAGCTGCTCGGCCAGCTCTCCGAGGACGGTGCGGACCACCACCTTGGGTGCGGCCAGCAAGCGGGGTCGGCCGAGCGCCCGGGCCAGTGCGTCGGTGAACTCCGCGTTGGTGGCTGGTTGCGGAATGGTCAGGTTGTAGGGGCCTTCGGCGTGGGCGGTGTCGGCGGCCCACTGCACGGCCCCCAGCCAGTCGGACAGGGCGATGAGCGGCATCCATTGGCGACCGTCGCCCAGCGTGGCGCCCAGACCGACCGACCAGGCCAGCTTCATCGGCACGAAGCTGCCGCCGCTGTGGTCGAGCACCGGACTGGTGCGCAGGGCCACTACCCGCACGCCGGCCTCGGCGGCCGGCCGAGCGGCGTCCTCCCATTTCACCGTGACCTGGGCCAGGAAGTCGCTCCCGGCGGCAGAGTCCTCGGTGTAGGGCTCAGCGCGGGACGTGGTGCCGTAACGGGCGATCCCGCTCATGCCCAGGAAGACCGGGCTGGCCCCGCTGCCGGCGCGTCGGGCCAGCTCCTGGGCGAGGGTGCTGGTGGTGGCGACTCGGGAGGACAGTATCTGCTCGCGGCGCTTCGTCGTCCACCGAAGCGGGGCTACGGCCGTCCCGGCCAGGTTGACCACCGCGTCCACGCCCTCGAACGCGGCCGGATCCACCTCTCCAGCGTACGGGTCCCACCGGAACTCGGCGCTCGTGGCCGGCTCGCGGCGGACCAGGCGTACGACCTCGTGTCCCTCGCTGGCCAGCCGTACCCGCAGCGCGTTGCCCAGGAACCCCGAGGCTCCGGCCAGCAGCCATCTCATCCCTG
>DATHBQ010000251.1:0-14823 GCA_035296105.1 Propionibacteriaceae bacterium
TTGGACACGTACGCCACCGAGACGATCCTGGTCCGCTCGTTCACCAGCCCCTCGCGCGCCGCGGCCGCCAGGTCCAGCCGGCCCTCCTCGGTCACGTCGAACCAGCGCAGCACGGCGCCGGTCCGCTGCGCCAGCAACTGCCACGGAACGATGTTGGAGTGGTGCTCCATCACCGAGATGACGATCTCGTCGCCCGGCCGGAGGCCCGCGCCGAGCGTGTGAGCGCACAGGTTGAGCGCCTCGGAGGCGTTCTTGGTGAAGACGATCTCCTCGGAGCGGGCGGCGCCGACGAACTGGGCCAGGGTGGCCCGCGACTCCTCGAACGCCTCGGTCGCCTCCGCCCCGAGCATGTGCATCGCCCGGGCGACGTTGGCGTTGTGGTTGAGGTAGTGGTCCTCGATCGCCTCGACCACCACCCGCGGCTTCTGCGAGGTGTTCGCACTGTCCAGGTAGACCAACGGCCCGTCGTCGACCGTGCGCTCCAGGATGGGGAAGTCCGCGCGGATGGCGTCGACGTCGAAGGGCACCGCGTCGGTCACCGGTTCGATCTCGTCGACCTCGGCCACCGAGACGGTGGCCGGGTACTCCGCGTGGGTGGTCATGGCCGGTTCAGCTCCCGGTTCCGGCGCCCGCCGTCGGGCGCACATAGCGGTCGTAACCGTCGGCCTCGAGCCGGTCGGCCAGCTCGCGGCCACCCTGCTCGGCCACCCGGCCGGCCACGAAGACGTGCACGAAGTCGGGGGTGATGTAGCGCAAAATGCGGGTGTAGTGGGTGATCAGCAGCACGCCGCGGTCCTTCTGGGCGGAGAACCGGTTGACCCCGTCGGCGACGACCCGTAGGGCGTCGATGTCCAGGCCTGAGTCGGTCTCGTCGAGGATCGCGAACCGCGGGTTGAGCAGCTCGAGCTGCACGATCTCGTGCCGCTTCTTCTCGCCACCGGAGAAGCCCTCGTTGACGCTGCGCTGGGCGAACTCCGGATCCATCTTCACCTGCTCCATGGCGGTGTTGACGTCCTTCACCCAGGTGCGCAGCTTGGGCGCCTCGCCGTCGATGGCGGTCTTGGCGCTGCGCAGGAAGTTGGCCACAGAGACGCCGGGCACCTCGACCGGGTACTGCATGGCCAGGAACAGCCCGGCCCGGGCCCGCTCGTCCACGGTCAGAGTCAGCAGGTCCTGCCCGTCGAGGGTGACCGTGCCGGAGGTGATGTGGTACTTCGGGTGGCCGGCGATGGAGTATGCGAGCGTCGACTTGCCGGAGCCGTTCGGCCCCATGATCGCGTGCACCTCGCCGGAGCGGATCGTCAGGTCGACGCCGCGCAGGATCTCCTTGGCGCCGGCCTCGGTGTCGACCGAGACGTGCAGGTCGCGGATATCCAGGGTTGACATATATCGGTGCTTTCTACGAGTTGTGATCGCTGTTGCGGGGGTCCGAGGGGGTCGTCCCCCTCGCAAGGCTTCGAGGGGCCGAGACGTCGACCAGTACGTCGTTGCCGGAAACCTGGCAGGGATAGACGGCGACCGGCTCGGTGGCCGGCAGCCCGAGAGGCTCACCGGTGCGCAGGTCGAAGCGGGAGCCGTGCAGGTAGCACTCGATCTCGCCGTCGCCCACGTCGCCCTCCGACAGCGGGATGGCGGCGTGGCTGCACTCGTCGGCGATGGCGTAGTAGGCGCCACCGCTGTGCACGATGGCGACCTCGACCCCGTCGACCTCGGCGGCGTAGGCGGACTCGGGCTTGACGTCGTCGGTCGAGCACGCGGGGACGAAGGTCACGACGGCAACCCGACTGTGATGGCCAGCTCCGCCTCGACGGCCGCCAGCAGCCGCTGCTCGATCTCCGGCACGCCGACCCGACGGATGATGTCGGCGAAGAAGCCGTGCACCACCAGGCGCCGTGCCTCGATCTCCGGTATCCCCCGGCTGCGCAGGTAGAACAGCTGCTCGTCGTCGAACCGGCCGGTGGCCGAGGCGTGTCCGGCCCCCTCTATCTGCCCGGTCTCGATCTCCAGGTTGGGGACAGAGTCGGCCCGGCAGCCGTCGGTCAGCACCAGGTTGCGGTTGGACTCGTAGGTGGTGATGCCCTCGGCGACCTTGCGGATCAGCACATCCCCGACCCAGACCGAGTGGGCGCCGAGGCCCTGCAGGGCCCCGCGGTAGTCCACGTTGCTCTTGGTGTGCGGCGCGTTGTGGTCCACGAACAGCCGGTGCTCCAGGTGCTGCCCGGCGTCGGCGAAGTACAGCCCGAACTGCTCCAGCTCCCCGCCCGGGCCGGCGTACTCGGCCGTCTCCACCAGCCGCACCAGGTCACCGCCGAGGGTGGCGGACAGGGTGCGGACCTGGGCGTCCCGGCCGACTCGCACCGCGACCTGCCCGGCGTGCACCGCGTCGTCGTCCCACAGCTGCAGGCCGACCAGCTCGACCTGCGACCCGTCTCCGGCCAGCAGGGTGACCGAGGAGGCGTACGTCGCCGAGCCCCGGTGCTCCAGCACCACGGTGGCCCGGGCGTACGCGCCCACCTTGATCATCACGTGGCCGAAGACCGGCACGTCGGTGCCGGTCCCGGTGAGGGTGATCAGCACCGGACGGTCCAGCTCGGCCTCGGCCGGCACCTCGACCAGCACGGCACCCTCGGCGTTGGCCACCGCGTACGCGGCGATCCGGTCCAGCGGAGCCGGTCCGCCGAGGGCGATCGCCTGCTCGGTGGAGATCGGGCTGGTGGTCACGGCCTCGGGGGCGTCGACCTGCCAGTCCAGGTGCCCGCCGCGCACGCCGTCCGCGTCCAGCAGTCCCCGGAGCCGCTTCAGCGGGGTGAACCGCCAGACCTCCTCCAGGCCTGTCGGGCGTGGATGGTCGGCCAGATCGTAGGACGCGACCGGGTGCAGGTGCGAAGCCAGCGGAGTTGCGGACTCGACAGCATCCGCCACCACGAGGGCGGCGTCGTCAAGGATGGTCACGTCAGCCGACCGCGCCTTCCATCTGCAGCTCGATCAGCCGGTTGAGCTCCAGCGCGTACTCCATCGGCAGCTCGCGGGCGATCGGCTCGACGAACCCGCGGACGATCATGGCCATCGCCTCGTCCTCGCCCAGGCCGCGGCTCATCAGGTAGAAGAGCTGGTCGTCGCTGACCTTGGAGACCGTGGCCTCGTGGCCCATCGACACGTCGTCCTCGCGGACGTCGACGTAGGGGTAGGTGTCGGAGCGGCTGAGATTGTCGACCAGCAACGCGTCGCACTTGACCGTGCTGGCCGAGTGGTGCGCACCCTCCTGCACCTGGACCAGGCCGCGGTAGGACGTGCGGCCGCCGCCCCGGGCCACCGACTTGGAGATGATCGAGGACGAGGTGTGCGGCGCGCAGTGCACCATCTTGGCGCCCGCGTCCTGGTGCTGGCCCTCGCCGGCGAAGGCGATGGACAGGGTCTCACCGCGGGAATGCTCCCCCATCAGGTAGACCGCCGGGTACTTCATGGTCACCTTGGAGCCAATGTTGCCGTCGACCCACTCCATGGTCGCGCCTTCTTCGCAGGTGGCCCGCTTGGTCACCAGGTTGTAGACGTTGTTCGACCAGTTCTGGATGGTGGTGTAGCGGCAGCGCGCGTTCTTCTTCACGATGATCTCGACCACCGCGGAGTGCAGCGAGTCTGAGGAGTAGATGGGCGCGGTGCAGCCCTCGACGTAGTGCACGTAGGCACCCTCGTCGACGATGATCAGGGTCCGCTCGAACTGGCCCATGTTCTCGGTGTTGATCCGGAAGTATGCCTGCAGCGGGATCTCGACGTGCACGCCCTTCGGCACGTAGATGAACGAGCCGCCGGACCAGACCGCGGTGTTCAGGGCGGCGAACTTGTTGTCCCCGACCGGGATCACGGTGCCGAAGTACTCCTGGAAGATCTCCGGGTGCTCCTTGAGCGCGGTGTCGGTGTCCAGGAAGATCACGCCCTGGCGCTCCAGCTCCTCGTTGATCTTGTGATAGACCACCTCGGACTCGTACTGCGCCGCCACGCCGGACACCAGCCGGGCCTTCTCGGCCTCCGGGATGCCCAGCTTGTCGTAGGTGTTCTTGATGTCCGCGGGCAGGTCGTCCCACGAGGTCGCCTGCTTCTCGGTGGAGCGCACGAAGTACTTGATGTTGTCGAAGTCGATGTCACCCAGCTCCGCCCCCCAGGCCGGCATCGGCTTGCGGCCGAACAGCTTGTGGCCCTTGAGCCGGAGGTCGAGCATCCACTGCGGCTCGCTCTTCAGCCGCGAGATGTTGGCCACGATCTCGGGGGTGAGACCACGCTGCGCCGACGCTCCGGCCACATCGGAGTCCGACCAGCCCCATTCGTAGCGCCCGAGGGCGGCGAGGTGCTGGTCCTGGGTCTGCCCGGTGCCGACGAACGCGGCCGTCGGGTCCTGGGTCTGGGTCATCGCGCGATGTGCCTTTCGGAGGAAGTGTTCACCTGCGGAACTTGGGTCGGACCTGAGGTCCGCGGGATGTGAGTGGTGCAGACGCCGTCGCCGTGGGCGATGGTGGCCAGTCTCTGTACATGAACGCCCAGCAAGCGCGAGAAAGTCCGGGTTTCGACCTCGCACAGCTGAGGAAACTGCGCGGCGACGTGGGCCACCGGGCAGTGGTGCTGGCACAGCTGCTCGCCGGAGTTCGACGGCAGGGTGCTGGCCACGTAGCCGTCCTCGGTGAGCGCCTCGGCCAGGGCCTGGGCCGGCGTAACCCCGGACCCGGCCGCCGCCAGGCGCTCGCGGTAGCGCTCCTCGACGCCCGCGATCCGCTGCTCGGCGAACCGGGTCACGGCATCGGGGCCGGCCACCTCGGCGAGGTAGCCCAACGTGGCGTTGGCCAGGTCGTCGTACGCGGTGTAGAAGCCGGCCCGGCCGGCGTCGGTGAGTGCGAACACCTTGGCCGGGCGACCCCGGCCCCGGGCGCCGTACACCCGCTGCTCCCGAGCCTCCACTTGACCGGTCGCCAACAGCGCGTCGAGGTGCCGGCGGATCCCCGCCGGCGTCAGGCCCAGCCGCCCGGCGAGCGCGACCGCGGTGGACGGGCCGTGCTCCAACAGGGAGCTGGCGACCCGGTGTCGCGTCGAGGCATCAGCCTCGGTGGCGACCTGACTGGTTTTCACAACACCAGTGTGCGCTTATTCACTGAGCCCGTTCAAGGAAGGGCAGCCTTATGCGTGGTGCTGTCCCTCACAGTGGTCCGGCTCGTCGAGGGCTGGGTGTCCTAGGCGAGAGATGCCGTTCGTTCCCTCTACAGAGCCAGGGCAGGCTGGCCCCTCCTCAGGACAAGGAGCACCTCACGACCCAGTATGTGGCCCTCACCTACACCCGCGACGTCGACTGGTCGGCGCCCGACCAGGCCGAGGACATGGTCGAGGACCTGCGGTTCGGCGACGAGCACGCGGCGCAGATCCGCGGCGGCGACGTCCAGCGGGGCCAGCGCCGCCTCCTGGTCGGCGGGCTCAGCCGGCGAAAGTACAGCCGGGCGGAGAAGGCGGCCTGGGTCCGGCGGGCCCGGCGGGCGCCGAGCAGCGCGAATCCGGTCACCAGTGGGATGGTCAGGATGAGTCCGACGACGACGTCGCCTTTGGTCATGCTCAGCTCCGGCGAGGGCTCACCGGCCAACAGCACCATGACCACCCGGCTGGGTCGCGACCGGGCCCGGGATCGGCGCTGGCGGAGGCCGTCGAGGATCAGGGGCGCCGTCCGGAACGCCGGGGCGGTGCTCATCCGGGACAATGAGCGGATGAAGCTGCCCGTCATGCCGCCGGTCGCCCCGATGCTGGCCAAGTCGGTGCCCGACATCCCGAAGGGCGATCTGTCCTTCGAGCCCAAGTGGGACGGGTTCCGCTCGATCATCTTCCGCGACGGGGACGAGGTGGAGATCGGCTCGCGCAACGAGAAGCCGATGACCCGCTACTTCCCGGAGGTGGTCGAGGCGGTGCGACGGAGCCTGCCCGAGCGCTGCGTGGTCGATGGGGAGATCGTCGTGGTGGTCGGCGACCGGCTGGAGTTCGAGGTGCTGCAGCAGCGCATCCACCCCGCGGCCAGCCGGGTCAAGCTGCTCTCCGAGCAGACTCCGGCCAGCTTCATCGCCTTCGACCTGCTGGCCGTGGACGACACCGACCTCACCGGCGAGCCGTTCGAGCAGCGCCGCGCCGCCCTGGAACGCGTCCTGGCCGGCGCCGAGCCACCGATCCACCTGACCCCGGTCACCCGTGACCACCGGCTGGCGCAGGAGTGGTTCTCCCAGTTCGAGGGGGCGGGCCTGGACGGCGTGGTGGCCAAGCCGCTGCGGGGCGGCTACCAGCCGGACAAGCGGGTGATGTTCAAGATCAAGCACCAGCGGACGGCGGACTGTGTGGTGGCCGGGTACCGGGTGCACAAGAGCGGCCCGGACAGCATCGGCTCGCTGCTGCTCGGCCTCTACACCGACGAGGGCGAGCTCGCCTCGGTCGGAGTGATCGGGGCCTTCCCCGCGGCCCGGCGCAAGGAGCTGTTCACCGAGCTGCAGCCGCTGGTCACCACGTTCGACGACCACCCGTGGGCCTGGGCCAAGCAGGAGGAAGGGGCGCGTACGCCGCGGAACTCCGAGTTCAGCCGCTGGAACAACGGCAAGGACCTGTCGTTCGTGCCGCTGCGGCCCGAGCTGGTGGTGGAGGTCCGCTACGAGCACATGGAGGGCGTGCGCTTCCGGCACACGGCGCAGTTCAACCGTTGGCGGCCCGACCGCGATCCCCGCTCCTGCACGTACGAGCAGCTGGAGGAGCCGGTGAAGTTCGACCTGGCCGACATCCTGCGGGTGCCTTCCCCGGACAAGGAAAAGGCCTGACCGGCCACCCCGGCGGAGCCTGATGCAGGGTGCTGTAGTTTTCCGCGCTCGGGAAGTGCAGCAGCCTGCAGCGGAATCAGAAGGGCTGGGCCGCCACCAGCAGAACTACACTGCCCCCGTGCCCGAGGCCGGACCCGCTGCGCTGCTCGTCGAGGGGCTGAGCGTGTCCTTCGGTCGGCGGCGGGCCCTGCACGGGCTGACCCTGCGGGCGGCGACCGGCGCCCTGACCGCCGTCCTCGGCCCCAACGGAGCCGGAAAGACGACCCTGCTGCGCTGCTGCACCGGCCTGGTCCGGCCCACCAGTGGCCGCATCCGGGTCCTCGATGAGCAGCCGGGGCATCGCGGCCTCGCCGCCCGGGTCGGCCTGATGCCCCAGAGCACCGGGGCATGGTCCGGCATCCGGGCCGGTGAGCTGCTGCACTATCTGGCCGGCCTCTACGCCACGCCCCATGACGTCGACGCCCTGGTGGAGCGGCTGCAGCTCGCCGACGCGGTGCGTACGCCGTACCGGCGGCTGTCCGGTGGCCAGCAGCAGGCGGTCAACCTGGCCGCCGCCCTGATCGGCCGACCGGAGCTCGTCTTCCTCGACGAACCCACAGCCGGCATGGACCCGCACGCCCGCCGGGCGACCTGGCAGCTGCTCGCTGAGCTCCGCGCCGCCGGAGTGACCCTGGTGCTGACGACCCACGCCATGGACGAGGCGGAGGCCCTGGCCGACGAGGTCTACATCCTCGACGCCGGCCGGGTCGCCGTGGCCGGCACCGTCGCCGAGCTCACCGGCGCCGGAGAGTCCTTGGAGTCGGTCTTCTTGACCCACACGCGGGTGCGGGCGGCCGGATGACCACCGCGATCGACCTGACGCCGGCCCCCGGCGCCGCACCGGCGTCGCGCCGGGTCGTTCGGCATGCGCTGACCGAGGCCCGGCTGCTCCTCCGCAACGGTGAGCAGCTGCTGCTGGCCCTTGTCATCCCGGTGGGCATCCTGGTCGCCGGACCGCTGCTGGGCGATCGGCTCGGCGGGCTCGACCGACTGGCCCCGTCGGTGCTGGCCCTGGCCGTCTGGTCCTCAGCCTTCACCTCGGTCGCAATCGCCACCGGCTTCGAGCGCCGCTACGGAGTCCTGGAGCGGCTGGCGGCCACTCCACTCGGCCGATCCGGCCTCATGGCCGGCAAGGCTGGTGCGGTGCTCCTGGTCCTGGCCGGTCAGCTGGTGGTGCTGGCCACTGTGGGCCTGGCGCTCGGCTGGCGCCCCACCTTCACCGCCGGCTCCGCGCTGTTCGCGGTCGCGCTGGTCGTCGTGGCCGCGGCGGCGTTCGTCACCCTGGCTCTGCTCCTGGCCGGCCGGCTGCGCGCCGAGATCACCCTGGCCGTGGCCAACCTGATCTACGTCGTACTGCTGGTCGGTGGGGCCCTGGTCGTTCCGCTGGACCGCTACCCCGCCGTCCTGCAGCCGGTGCTGGCCCTGCTGCCGACCGCCGCGCTGGGCGAGGGTCTGCGGCACGCCGCGGCCGGCGAGGTGGCGCCCGTCACCTTGGTCGTACTGCTCGTCTGGCTGCTCGCTGCAGCGGCTCTGACCCGGAGGATCTTCCGATGGACCTGACCCGCATCGTTCGCGGCCCGCGGGCCCTGCCGCGCTGGGCGATCGCCACCCTTGTCGCCAATATCGGCATCGTGGTCACCGGCGGTCTGGTCCGGCTGACCGGATCCGGACTCGGCTGCCCGACCTGGCCCCGCTGCACCGACGAGTCGTTCGTGACCCATCCCGAGCTGGGCATCTACGGGGCCATCGAGTTCGGCAACCGGCTGCTGACCTTCGTGCTCATCGTCATCGCCGTGCTCACCTTTGCGAGCGCGGCGCTCTATCGCGACCCCGACCGCACGGACCGGGACGGACGCCGCCGCGACCTGTTCTGGTTGACCGGCGGTCTGGCCCTGGGCATCCCCGCGCAGGGCGTGGTCGGCGGCATCACCGTGCTCACCGACCTCAACCCCTACCTCGTCGCCGTGCACCTGCTGCTGTCGATGGTGCTGATCTCGCTGGCCGTCTGGCTGGTCCGGCTGACCCGGCATTTGACCGCCCGGCCCGTCTCGCCAGCCCAGGCGACGCTGGCCAGGGCCACGCTGGGCCTGCTCTGGGTCGCCGTCATCGTGGGCACCGTGGTCACGGGCAGCGGTCCGCACGCCGGTGATGCCGACGTCCCGCGCAACGGGCTCGATCCAGTCCTGCTGACCAACCTGCACAGCGCGGCGGTGGCCGCGGCCGTCGTCGGCACCCTGGCCTGCGTGGTCTGGCTGCACAGTCGGGCCGCACTCCTGCTGTTGGCCGTGGAGGGGATCCAGGCCGGCGTGGGCATCGCCCAGTACCACCTGGGGCTGCCGATCGGACTGGTCATGCTGCACCTGCTCGGCGCCGCGCTGGCCATCGCGGCCGGAACCAACCTGATGCTGTCGGTCCGCTCCCGACCACCGGCCGCCGGGATGCCGACCGAGGATCAGGTCGCCGGGCGGGACCGCGCGCCGGTGCGCGGATAGATCCAGAGCCGGTGGCCGCACCCCGGCTCGGAAGCCGGTCACGTACGGCAGGTTTCGGGGCCGGAATCTGTCGTTCGTGACCGGTTTCCGCTAGGTGAGGGCCCACACCCGCTTGGCGTCGCTGTCCCAGCGCCGGACCTGACGAACCCGGGTGACCAGCTCCGGTGGGGATGCGGCCAGGACGGCGAGCGCGGGACCGACCTGGTCGGTGCCGACCCGCCGGGCCAGGGTGACGTGCGGGGTCCAGCGACCGGCCCCGAAGCCCCAGTACGCGGGCGTCCGTAGGCACCGGACCACCTGCTGTTGCAGGCCGAGCAGCGCGGCCGACGGCACCACCGCCCGGACCAGCACGTAGCTCCCGCGGCGTGGGCCGAAGAGCATCACGCTGCCGACCACCAGCTCCAGATCCAGGTCGGCGAACTGCCGCGGCAGTGCGGCGTCGTGGTCGGGATGGATCGCGTCGCCGGCCCATAGCGTGACGTGCGGAGCGTGCGACGGACTCGGGGTGGACCGCCGGGAGGTCGGCAGCCCGGCGTCACCCAGCCGGTCCCACTGAGCCCGGATCTCAGCGTCCGCGGCCTCGTCGAGCAGCAGCTCGACCGACTGGGTCACAACCGATCCTCGTCAACGGCGAGCGTCGGACTCGCGGACGATACGGTCTGGACGAGCGAGCGAGTTCGACGACGCTTCTCCGTCGGACTAGCGAGCGAGGAAGTCGGCATCCCAGGTCGGCGAACTCGTCGCGCGAGCCGCAGGACTAGAAGACGAGCGGGTCGATCGCGGCGGCCACGAAGACCAGCGCCAGGTAGGAGTTGGACCAGTGGAACAGCCGCATCGGCTTCAGAGCGGCGTCGGTCAGCCCCCGGCTGGCCCGCCACCACAGCTGCCCGGACTCCCAGAGCAGTGCGGCACCGGCCAGCACGGCCACGGTCAGGTACACCCAGCCCGTCCCCGCGACCGGCCAGAGCAGCAGCGAGGCGGCCACCGTCAGCACCGCGTAGAGCATGATCTGCCGGCCGACCACGGCGGCCGACCGGACAACAGGCAGCATCGGCACGGCGGCGGCCGCGTAGTCCTCGCGATAGCGCAGGGCCAGGGCCCAGGTGTGCGGCGGGGTCCAACAGAAGACGATCAGGAAGAGCACGAGCGGGACCCAGGACACCGACCCGGTGACGGCGGTCCAGCCGATCAGGGGTGGGAAGCAGCCGGCGATCCCGCCCCAGACGATGTTCTGCGCGGTACGCCGCTTCAGCCAGACCGTGTACACCCCGATGTAGAAGGCGTTCGCGCCCAGGGCGAGGGCGGCCGACAGCCAGTTCACGAACAGGCCGAGCCACAGCGTCGCCACGACGCCGAGCACCAGCCCGAACACCGTCGCGGCCCGGGGGTCGACGATGTGCCGCGGCAGCGGGCGCCGACGGGTCCGCCGCATCCGCTCGTCGATGTCGCGGTCGAGGACGCAGTTGAAGGCGTTGGCGCTGGCCGCGGCCAGGCATCCGCCGACCATGGTGAGCAGCACCAGCCGCAGCGGCGGCACGCCGCCGGCGGCCAGGAACATGGCCGGCACCGTGGTGACCAGCAGCAGCTCGATGATCCGCGGCTTGGTCAGCCCGATGTACGCCGCCACGACGTCGCGGACCCGCGACGCGGTCGGGAGGCTGACGTCGACCCGGGCGACATGATCACCGGCGGTCACCCGACCCGGCACGTCGATGCTCGTCACTGGCTCCACTTCATTCACGTCGGCGGACACACGTAGGGGCGAGTCTATGGTCCCGCCGTTTGGATGGCACTTCGCCGGGCAGATCACAGGCGTTGCCGAACTGGCGGGAAGGTCAACCGACCAGTCACTGTACGCAGCGGAGGACTACCCCGATAGGCTCGTAGCGTCCCGCGCTGCCCGAAGCTTCACCATCTCGTGGAAGGATCGCAACGCCGTGACCGATATCCAGTCGGCTGACCAGGCCGTGGTTCCCGAGGACTGGACGGACCTGGACTCCCGGGCCGTCGATACCGTCCGGGTGCTGGCGGCGGACGCCGTACAGAAGGTCGGCAACGGCCACCCCGGCACCGCGATGAGCCTGGCGCCGGTCGCGTACCTGTTGTTCCAGAAGGTGATGCGGCACAATCCGGCCGACACCCACTGGCCGGGCCGGGACCGCTTCGTCCTCTCCTGCGGCCACTCCAGCCTCACTCTGTACCTGCAGCTCTACCTGGGCGGGTTCGGGCTCGAGCTGGACGACATCAAGGCGCTGCGCACCTGGGACTCCAAGACCCCGGGGCACCCGGAGTACGGGCACACCGACGGGGTGGAGATCACCACCGGTCCGCTCGGCCAGGGCATCGCCAACGCGGTCGGCATGGCCATGGCTGCCCGCCGCGAGCGCGGCCTGCTCGACCCCGATGCCGCACCGGGTGAGTCGCCCTTCGACCACGACATCTACTGCCTGGCCTCCGACGGCGACATCGAGGAGGGCGTCAGCAGCGAGGCCTCCTCGCTGGCCGGCACCCAGCGGCTGAGCAATCTCACGCTGATCTACGACAGCAACCGGATCTCCATCGAGGACGACACCAACATCGCCCTCTCCGAGGACGTGGCCGCTCGCTACGCCGCGTACGGCTGGCACGTCCAGACACTCGACTGGACCAACGGCGACACCACCTACGCCGAGGACGTCGCGGCGCTGCAGGCGGCACTCGAGTCAGCCCGTGGCGTGACCGACAAGCCGAGCTTCATCCAGCTGCGCACCATCATCGGCTGGCCGGCCCCGAAGCTGCAGGGCACCGGCAAGGCCCACGGCGCCGCGCTCGGCGACGAGGAGGTGGCCGCGACCAAGAAGGTGCTGGGCTTCGACCCGGACCAGACCTTCGAGGTCGCCGACGAGGTCATCGCCCACACCCGGAAGCTGCGCGACCGCGGCCAGCAGGCGCAGGACGCCTGGCAGCAGCAGTTCGACACCTGGGCGGCGGCCAACCCCGAGGGCAAGGAGCTCTACGACCGCTTCGTCTCCGACGAGCTGACCCCGGGCTGGGACGCCGACCTGCCCAGCTGGGACGCCGACCCCAAGGGCATCGCCACCCGGGCCGCATCGGGCAAGGTGATCAACGCCATCACGCCGCGGATGCCCGAGCTCTGGGGGGGCTCGGCCGACCTGGCGGAGTCGAACAACACCACCCCGGAGGGCGAGCCGAGCTTCCTGCCCACTGACCGGCAGAGCAAGATGTTCCCCGGCCACCCGTACGGCCGCGTGCTGCACTTCGGGATCCGCGAGCACGCTATGGGCTCGATCCTCAACGGGATCAAGGTCCACGGAGGCACTCGCCCCTACGGCGCCACCTTCCTGACCTTCAGCGACTACATGCGGCCGGCGGTCCGGCTGTCGGCGCTGATGCGGGTGCCGGTGATCTACATCTGGACCCACGACTCGATCGGCCTGGGTGAGGACGGCCCGACGCACCAGCCCATCGAGCACCTCGCCGCCCTGCGAACGATTCCCGGCCTGGACGTGATCCGGCCGGCCGACGCCAACGAGACGACGGCGTGCTGGGCGGCGGCGCTGCAGCACAAGGACCGGCCGTCGGCCCTCATCCTGACCCGACAGGCGCTGCCGATCGTCCCGCGCGGGAAGGATGGCTTCGCCGACACCTCCGGCGTGGCCAGGGGCGCGTACGTCCTGCGCGACAGCGAGGGCCACCCCGACGTGGTCCTGATCGGTACGGGGTCGGAGGTGCAGTACGCGGTCGAGGCCCAGCGGCTGCTCGCCGACGAGGGCATCGCCGCCCGCGTGGTGTCGATGCCGTGCCGGGAGTGGTTTGACGAGCAGGACCAGGCCTATCGCGACTCCGTGATCCCGCCCGACATCAAGGCCCGGGTGAGCGTGGAGGCCGGAGTGGCCAGCGGCTGGCGGGACCTCGTGGGCGACGCCGGCCGGATCATCAGCATCGACCACTACGGCGCCAGCGCGTCGGGAGCCAAGCTCTTCGAGGAGTTCGGCTTCAGCGGTCCCAAGGTCGTCGAGGCGGCCAAGGCGAGCCTGGAGGCGACACGGTCGGCCGGGGCGCCGACCCACGCCGCGGCCGCCGGGCCCAAGGCTCCGGCGGACCTGGAGGCCGACCCGGGGGTCACCATCAGCTGAACCGAGCTGTCACATCCTGACCAAGGAGGAACCATCATGAGCGAACGACTCAAGGCGCTGGCCGATGCCGGCGTCTCCATCTGGCTGGACGACCTCTCGCGCGACCGGATCACCTCGGGCAACCTGGCCGACCTGGTGGCGAGCTCCTCCGTCACCGGGGTGACCACCAACCCGACGATCTTCGCCACCGCGCTGTCCAACGGGCATCTCTACGACGACCAGGTCCGGGAGCTGGCCGCCACCGACTCCGACGTCGAGGACACCATCAAGGCCCTGACCACCGACGACGTCCGCAACGCCTGCGACGTCTTCTCCGCCACCTACGCGGCCACCAACGGCGTCGACGGGCGGGTATCCATCGAGGTCGACCCGACGCTCGCCATGAGGACCGAGGAGACCACCGCGCAGGCCCTCGACCTGTGGAAGATCGTCGACCGGCCCAACACGCTGATCAAGATCCCGGCCACCAAGCCGGGACTGCCGGCCATCACGGCGGTGCTCGCCGAGGGCGTCAGCGTGAACGTGACGCTGATCTTCTCCCTGGAGCGCTACCGCGGGGTCATCGACGCCTACCTGAGCGGGCTGGAGCAGGCCGCGGCCAATGGCCACGACCTGAGCCAGATCCACTCGGTGGCGTCGTTCTTCGTGTCCCGGGTCGACTCCGAGGTCGACAAGCGGCTCGACGCGATCGGCTCCGACGAGGCGGCCGCCCTCAAGGGCAAGGCGGCGATCGCCAACGCCCGGCTGGCGTACGCGCTTTTCGAGGACGAGTTCTCCGGCGAGCGGTTCGCGGCGCTGGAGGCGCAGGGAGCCACCCGGCAGCGGCCCCTGTGGGCGTCCACCGGGGTCAAGGACCCGGCGTACCCGGACACCATGTACGTCACCGACCTAGTGGTGGCCAACACGGTCAACACCATGCCGGAGAAGACGCTGCAGGCCTTCGCCGACCACGGCGAGGTGCGCGGCGACATGGTCAGCGATACCGAGACCGAGGCTCAGCAGGTGATGGACGACCTGGCCGCGGTGGGCATCTCCTACGACGACGTGGTCGACGTGCTCGAGCGCGAGGGCGTGGAGAAGTTCGAGGCCTCCTGGAACGAGCTGGTCGAGACGGTGCAGACTGCGCTCGACGACGCGAAGAAGGGCAAGGCGAACCCCGGGGGCAGTGCCGACCCGGACGTCTCCGAGACCCCGGCATAGTGGCCGCTGCATGACGGCGGTGCACGCCAACCCCCTTCGCGACCCGCAGGATCGGCGATTGCCGAGGATCGCCGGCCCTTGCGTGCTGGTGATCTTCGGCGTGACCGGGGACCTGGCGAGCAAGAAGCTGAT
>DATHBQ010000252.1:0-12636 GCA_035296105.1 Propionibacteriaceae bacterium
GCCAGCGCCAGACCGCCGATCCCACCGCCGGCGATCACCACCGGTGAAGTTGTCCAGGTCACGGGTCAAGTCTCGGATCGCCCGCCCCCCTTGCGCCAATACCGGCGTCCTCTGCCGGCATAGGCTGAGCCTGTGGGGCTGACCCTGCAGCAGTACCGCTACCTGGTGGCCGTGGCCGACGCGGGCAGCATCACGGCCGCGGCCCGGGCGCTGCGGGTGGCGCAGCCCTCACTCAGCGCCCAGGTACAGGCCGCGGAGCGCCAGCTCGGACTCCCCCTGTTCGACCGCCACCCGGGCGGTGTCTCCATCCGGCCGGGCGCGCGGGACTTCCTCGACTCCGCCCGGTCGGTGCTGGCCGCCACCGAGCAGGCCGAGGAGGTCGCCCGCCGGGCCGCTCGACCGCACTCGGGACGACTGCGGATCGGCATGATCGTGGGGACCCAGATCCCAACTTCGGCCGCCTGCCTGGCCACGGTGCGCGAGCGGTTCCCCGCCGTGCAGCTGGACATCGCCGAGTACGGATTCGACGATCCCAGCGCCGGACTGGCGTCCCGGTCGGTGGACGCCGCCTTCGTCATGCCGCCCTTCTCCGCCGAGGGGTTGCGGGTCCGACCGCTGCTGACGGTGCCGCTGGTCGCCGTGGTACCGGCTCGGCACCGGACGGCGGCGCGTGAGCAGATCTCGGTGACCGAGCTGTTCGCCGAGCCGTGGATCGTCGCGGAGACCGCCGACCCGGTGTGCCGGGACTTCTGGCTCGCCGGGCCGCTACGCACCGAGCCGGCCCGGGTCGGCCACTCGACCCGCTCGATCGACAAGTTCATCCAGCTCGTCGCCGCCGGCGAGGCGGTCGGGATGGCCGCGTTCTGGGTCCCGGAGCTGTTCGCCCGGCCGGGAGTGGCGTTTGTCCCGCTGACCGATGCGCCACCCTCCGCGGTCGCGGTGGCTTGGCCGGTCACCGGCGCATCTCCGCTGGTCGCCCCGTTCGTCGAGATCGCGGTGCGCACGTTCGCCGAGGCCGCGAGCCGCACGCTCAAAGATGGCGGGCCAGCGGGTCCCGGCGGTCGGCGGTGGGCGCGATCAGGATCCGGGCCCCGAGCACCGACACGGAGTTGAGCGAGGCGATGCACGGGCTCAACGTGACCGATGCCAGCTGCGGGATGGCGTCGGCCAGCTGGGCCAGCCGGTGCAGCAGGTCCTCGATGCCGGCGACGTCCACGCCGGGAGCGCCGTGGCGGCCGAACAGCACCGGTGCCGACTTGAGGTCGCGCACCATCGCGGACGCATCGACGGTGGTCAGCGGGGGCACCCGGTAGACGGTGTCCCCCAGCAGCTCGCTGGGGATGCCCTCCAGCCCCAGCGACACGATCGGCCCGAAGGCCGCGTCCTCCCGGCTGGCGATCACCAGCGCCACACCCGGCGGGGCCATCGGCTGCACCACCGGGCTGGCGGCGCTCAGCTGGTCGTCACTGGCCATTCCGAGGTCGCTGACCAGGTGGCCGAGCTCCCGCCACGCCTCGGCCATCTCCTCCGCGGTGTCGATGTCCCGGCGGATCCCGGCCTGGTCCGGCCGGCCGCGGACGGCCCGGTCGGTCGCCTTCAGCGCGACGTTCCAGCCGAGCCGGTCGGCAACGGCGATCGCCTCCTCAACCGTCTCCACCGGGAACCGGGGCACCGGCCGGATCCCGTACGCCCCGAGCAGCTCGGCCGTCTCGGGCGCGGTCAGCTCCCGGCCTTCCGGCGTGTCGGCCAGCACCTGGTTCACCACCCGCCGAGCGGCGACCTCGTCGACCTCCAGCATCGGGACCGCGCCGGGGTCCCGATCCCGCCAGTGGGCGTAGGCCGACAGGGCCGACAGGGCGTAGATCGCGTCCACCGCGGCGTCGAAGCGGGGCAGGCTGCCCGGCTCGTCGATGGTCCCGCCGCTCATCAGCGGCAGGTGGAAGTCCAGGAACACTCCGACCAACGGCTTGCTGGCCACGGCCGCGACGTCCTCCAGCGCCAGGATCACGTCCTCGGTCCCCTGGTCGAACACGTTCACGGCGGCGCACACCACCGAGTCGCAGGCCGGATCGGCGAGCGCCTCCCGCGCGGCCTCGACGAAGGCGGTCGGCTCGGCTACGGCGCCGAGCAGCACCGGCTCCTGGTCCCCCAGCAGACCGACCGCGTCCACCGTGTGCCGCATCTGCGAGGCCAGCGTCACCGAGTTGGAGATGATCCGCACCCGCGGTCCCGGTGGCAGCGGCTGCCGAGCCGCGATCTTTGCGATGTCGATCATCGCGCCGCGGCGGTGCACCACCATCACCCCG
The DNA here is from genome assembly GCA_035296105.1 of Propionibacteriaceae bacterium. Taxonomy (GTDB): domain Bacteria; phylum Actinomycetota; class Actinomycetes; order Propionibacteriales; family Propionibacteriaceae; genus Microlunatus. The sequence goes on from DATHBQ010000252.1 coordinate 2,307, forward strand.
GCCTGGCGGAAGAGGGCGTCGACCGCCTCGTCGGGCGCGTGCCCCAGCCCGCCGCGTACGCCGGCGTGGGCCGCCCGGTTCGTCCGGCCGGGCGCGAAGACGACCACCGGCTTGCGCCGGGTCAGCCGACGGGTGATCCGGGAGAACTTGCGCGGGTTTCCGATGGAGTCCAGCGACAGCAGGCAGACCCGGGTGGCCGGGTCGTCCTCCCAGTACTGCATCACGTCGTTCGCAGTGACGTCGGCGTAGTCGCCGGTACTGATGAACGATGACACCCCGAGGTCAGCGCGGATCGCGTGGTTCAGCATCGCCACCCCGACGGCGGCCGACTGGCAGAACAGCCCCACTCCCCCGACCCGCGGCATCGGACCCGGAGTCGCGTTCAGGGTGGTCGCGGTGTTGATCACACCCAGCGCGTCCGGACCGAGCGCCCGGATGCCGTAGGCGCGGGCCAGGTTGACCACCGTCAGGTTGTCCGTGCGCCGCACGTCCTGTCCGGTCAGCACAACGATCCCGTGCGCCCCCTTGTGCGCGACGTCGATCACCACCTCGGCCAGGTCCGCGGTCGGCACCGAGACCAGGGCCAGGTCCAGCCGGCCCGGCACGTCGGCCAGGGCCGCGACGTTGGGCACGCCGATGGCGGCGCAGCCGTCGGTGCAGACCGCGACGATCTCGCCGTCGAAACCGCCGCCCAGCATCGAGTTGACCAGGCCCTGTACCCGGTCGCCCCGCCCGTGGACGGCGATCCGGCGGGAGGTGAGCAGCCGCTCCACCGAGGCCCGTTCGGCCCGGTGCTCCCGGCGCTCCATCACGCCGACGGAGGTGTCGGTGGGCAGGATCGGGAACTCCACGTTGAGCACGCCGTCCTCGATGCCCTTGGACACCCGGTAGCCGGCGTCGGCGAACACCGCCGCCATCCGCCGGTTCTGGGGCAGCACCTCCGCGACGAACCGGCTGATGCCCCGCTCCCGGGCGGCCTGGGCCAGGTGCTCGAGCAGCAGCTGGGCGATCCCCCGGCCCTGGTGGGCGTCCTCGATCAGGAAGGCGACCTCCGCCTCGCTGTCCCGGGTCCGGTCGTAGCGCCCGACCGCGATCATCTCCTCGCCGAGAGTGACGATGAACGCCACCCGGTCGACGTAGTCGACGTGGGTGAACCGCCGGATGTCCCGCTCGCTGAGCCGGGGGTAGGGAGCGAAGAAGCGCAGGTACTTCGACTCCGGTGACACCCGGTCGTAGAAGGCGACGAGCCGCTCGGCGTCATCAGGTCGGATGGGCCGCAGGTGCGCCGCTCCGCCGTCGGTCAGCAGGACATCGGCCTCCCACTCCCGTGGATAGCCGGGAGGGTCTGGGGGACCGGCATCGGGCACAGGTGCCACACTACGCATGTGCCGGAGTTCGTCGCTGCTCTCGACCAGGGGACGACAAGCACGCGCTGCATGATCTTCGACCACAGCGGTCGCGAGGTCGGGCGCAGCCAGCGCGAGCACCAGCAGCTCATGCCCCGGTCGGGCTGGGTGGAGCACGATCCCGGCGAGATCTGGCAGTGCACCTCGGAGGTCATCGCCGACGCCCTGGTCGCCGCCGAGCTGACGGCGACGGACCTGGTCGGGCTGGGCATCACCAACCAGCGCGAGACGACCGTGGTCTGGGACGTCCGCAACGGCGAGCCGTACGCGAACGCCATTGTGTGGCAGGACACCCGCACCGATCGGATCGCCGCCGATCTGGAGCGGGCCGGTCACGGCGAGCTGATCCGGGAGCGGGCCGGCATCCCGCCGTCCACCTACTTCGCCGGCGGCAAGCTGGCCTGGCTGCTGCGCAACATCGACGGCGTACGCGAGGCCGCCGAGGCCGGCCACGCCCGCTTCGGCACCGTGGACAGCTGGCTGCTCTGGCAGCTGACCGGCGGGACGGACGGCGGTCGGCACCTGACCGACGTCACCAACGCCAGCCGGACCATGCTGATGGACCTGACCACGCTGGACTGGGACGACGAGCTGCTGGGGCTGTTCGACGTCCCCCGGTCGCTGCTGCCCGAGATCGTGCCCTCCAGCCACGCCGAGGCGTACGGCACCACCCGCTCCGACGGCCCGTTCGGCGCCGAGCTGCGGATCGGCGCCGCCCTGGGCGACCAGCACGCGGCCATGGTCGGGCAGGTCTGCCTGGCCCCCGGTGAGGCGAAGAACACCTACGGCACCGGCAACTTCCTGCTGCTCAACACCGGCACCGAGATCTGCCGCTCGGACAACGGGCTGCTGACCACCCTGTGCTACCAGTTCGGCGACGCACCGGCGACGTACGCCCTGGAAGGCTCCATCGCCGTCACCGGCTCGGCCGTGCAGTGGCTGCGCGACCAGCTCGGCATCATTCGCGACGCCGCCGAGATCGAGACGCTGGCCCGGGAGGTCGACGAGGCGGCCGGGCTGTACTTCGTGCCGGCCTTCTCCGGGCTGTTCGCCCCTTACTGGCGGCCCGACGCCCGCGGCGCGATCGTCGGCCTGTCCCGCTTCCACACCCGGGCGCATCTGGCCCGAGCGGCGCTGGAGGCCATCTGCCACCAGAGCGTGGACGTGGTCAAGGCGATGGAGGCCGACTCCGGAGTCGCGCTGGACGTGCTGAAGGTCGACGGCGGGGTGACGGTGAACGAGCTGTGCATGCAGATCCAGGCCGACACCCTCGGGGTGGACGTCAGCCGTCCGGTGGTGGCGGAGACCACGGCGCTCGGGGCGGCGTACGCGGCGGGCCTGGCCTGCGGGTTCTGGGCCTCGCCGGACGAGCTGCGGGACAACTGGCACGAGGACCGGCGCTGGACCCCGCAGACCTCCCCCGAGCAGCGGGCCGAGGGCCGCGCCGGCTGGGAGAAGGCCGTGCAGCGGACGCTGGACTGGGTCGACGTTTAGGGGGCATGGCGATGACCACGGCGGAGCAGCAGGGCCAGGGACAGATGGCCCAGGATCCGGACCGCAACCTGGCCCTGGAGCTGGTCCGGGCCACCGAGGCCGCCGCCATCAACTGCTCCCGCTACCTGGGCTACGGCGACAAGGACCAGGTGGACGCCGCGGCGGTGGACGCGATGCGCCCGGTGCTCGGCGCCGTCCGGATGAACGGCGTGGTGGTCATCGGCGAGGGCGAGAAGGACGAGGCACCGATGCTCTACAACGGGGAGCGGGTCGGCGACGGCTCCGGGCCGGAGTGGGACATCGCGGTGGACCCGGTGGACGGAACCACGCTGACCGCCAAGAGCCTGCCCGACGCGGTCAGCGTGCTGGGCGTCGCGCCCCGGGGCACCATGTTCAATCCCGGACCGGCGGTGTACATGACCAAGCTGGTGGTTCCGGGCGTCGTGGCCGCGGCCGTGGACCCGGACGCCCCGATCGGCGACATCCTGGCCACGATCGCCAGGCTGACCGACCGCGCCGTCAGCGAGCTCACCGTGGCGATCCTGGACCGCCCCCGGCACACCGACCTGGTCGCCGCCATCCGGACGGCCGGGGCCCGGATCCGCTTCCTGCTGGACGGTGACGTGGCGGGCGCCATCATGGCGGTCACGCCGGGCACCGGCGTGGACCTGCTGGTCGGGACCGGAGGCACGCCGGAGGGCGTGCTGGCGGCCTGCGCGCTGCGCTGCCTCGGCGGGGAGCTGTTCGGCCGACTCGTCGCCCGGGACGACGCCGAACGGACTGCGGTCCGGGACGCCGGCTACGACCTGGACCAGCGGCTGACCACCCGCGACCTGGTCGCCGGCGACAACGTGTTCTTCGCCGCCACCGGGGTCACCGACGGCTCTCTGCTGCGCGGCGTCCGGTTCGAGCCCGCCCGGATCATCACCCATTCACTGTCCATGCGGTCGCTGTCCGGGACGGTCCGGTTCATCGAGGGGCGGCACGATCCCGACCGCTCCGGCCTTATCCTCCGCCCATGACTCTGGAACCGGTCGGCGGACACCGATCTCCCGCCCTGCCGCCGTCGCCGTTGAGCCCGGCCGGCCGGGCCGAGGCCCTGCGTCGGCTGGCCGCGGAGCAGTTCGACGTGCTGGTCGTCGGCGGCGGCGTGACCGGCTGCGGGGCGGCCCTGGACGCGGTCACCCGAGGACTGCGGGTAGGGCTGGTCGAGGCCCGGGACCTGGCCGCCGGCACCTCGAGCCGGTCCACCAAGCTCTTCCACGGCGGGCTGCGCTACCTGGAGCAGCTCAACTTCGCCCTGGTGTTCGAGGCCCTCAAGGAGCGGCGGCTGGCCCTGGAGACCCTGTGCCCCCACCTGGCCAAGCCGGTGCCGTTCCTCTACCCGCTGACCCGGCCGGTCTTCGACCGGGGCTACGCCGGGTTGGGCATCGGCGTCTACGACGTGATGGGCTCCGGCCGCGGCGTACCCAGTCACCTGCGCCACCTGAGCCGGAGGAAGACCTGGGAGTCGTTCCCGTCGGCCAACCGGGAGGTCGTCCGGGGGGCGATCGCCTTCTACGAGGGTCAGGTCGACGACGCCCGGCACACCATGACCATCGGCCGGACGGCGGCGCACTACGGCGCCGCGGTGGCCACCAGCACCCGGGTCATCGGCTTCCTGCGCGAGGCCGACCGGGTGGCCGGGGTCCGGGTCCGCGACCTGGAGTCGGGCGCGGAGTTCGAGGTCCGCGCCACTCAGGTCATCAACGCCGCCGGCGTGTGGATGGACGAGCTGCAGGAGATGATGGGCGGCCGGGGCCAGTTCCGGGTGCGGGCGTCCAAGGGCATCCACCTGGTGGTGCCGCGGAACCGGATCAACTCCCGGACCGGCGTGATCACCCGGACCGAGAAGAGCCTGCTGTTCATCATCCCGTGGGGCGACCGCTGGATCATCGGCACCACCGACACCGACTGGGCGCTGGACCGGGCCCACCCCGCGGCCAGCTCGGCCGACATCGACTACCTGCTCGGCCAGGCCAACCGGCTGCTGGCCGACCCGCTGGACCGGGATGACGTGATCGGCGTTTACGCCGGGCTGCGGCCGCTGCTGGCCGGCGAGTCGGAGTCCACCTCCAAGCTGTCCCGCGAGCACGCCGTCGCCTCCCCCGTCCGGGGCGTGGTCACCGTGGCGGGCGGGAAGTACACGACCTACCGGGTGATGGCCAAGGACGCGGTGGACGCCGCCGTCGCCGACCTGGACCTGAAGGTCCCCGAGTCCTGCACCGAGGACGTGCCGCTGCTGGGCGCCGAGGGCTACCGGGCGCTGTGGAACACCCGGCTCCTGATCGCCGAGGAGGCCGGGCTCACCGCGGTCCAGGTCGAGCACCTGCTCAACCGCTACGGCTCGCTGCTGCCGGAGCTGCGGGCGTTGCTCGCCGAGCAGCCGGAGCTGGCCGCGCCGCTGGACAGCGCCCCCGGCTACCTGAAGGTGGAGGCGGTCTACGCCGCGGCGTACGAAGGCGCACTGCACCTGGACGACATCCTGGCCCGGCGCACCCACATCTCCATCGAGACCTGGGACCGCGGCGTCGGGGCGGCCACCGAGGTGGCCGCACTCATCGCCCCGGTGCTCGGCTGGGGCGAGGCGGAGGTAGTCCGGGAGATCGAGCACTACGAGAAGCGGGTGGCCGCCGAGCGTGAGTCGCAGTACCAGCTCGACGACCTCTCGGCCGACGCCGCCCGGCTCGGCGCCCCCGACGTACGGATGGGACGGATCGGATGACCGAAGCGCCGAGCACCCTGCGCGACCTGGTCGGGGCGTACCTGACCGAGCAGTGCACGGTGATCCTCGACGCCGAGCCCGCGCTGCGCGGGGGCGAGAACGTCGTGCACGTGACCCGGGTGGCGGTCCGCCGGCTGCGCAGCACGATCCGGGTCTTCGGGGACCTGTTCGACGTGGCGCAGGCCGGCCACCTGGAGGACGAGCTGGTCTGGTGGGCGGGCCTGCTCGGCGCCGTCCGGGACATGGACATCCTGCAGGCGGGCCTGACCGAGGAGCTGGCCGCGCTTCCGCCCGAGCTGGTGCTCGGGTCGGTCGCGTCGACGATCTCCACCGAGATCGCCGCCGCACGCAAGGCCGGGATGGACGTGGTGCTGGAGGCGATGGACACCGAGCGCTACCGCGAGCTCGTCGCGCTGGTCCAGACCTGGCGCAGCGACCCGCCGTTCACCGCCGCCGCGGACGCCCCGGCGATGAAGGTCAAGGGCTACGTCAAGCGGGCCGAGAAGAAGGTCCGGAAGCGACTGGCGGCGGCTGTGGCGGCCCGGGAGGCCGGCGAGGAGGGGGCCGACGAGCTGTTCCACTCGGCGCGCAAGGCCGGCAAGCGACATCGCTACGCGGTCGAGGCGACGCTGCCGCTGTGGGGCGCCAAGGCCGAGAAGATCGTGGCCGCCCGCAAGGACCTGCAGGACGTCCTCGGCCATCACCAGGACCGGGCGGTCAGCGTGGCCTTCCTGCGCGAGCTCGGTGGCCGCCTCGGCGTCCGCTGCGGGGTGAACGGTTTCACCTACGGCCTGCTCTACGGCCGGATCGTCGCGGCCGGCGACCGGCTGGTCGACGACCTCCGCCCCTACCTCTGATCCGCCGTCGTCCCTGCTCGGGAACCGCGCGGCGTCCTCGTCCGTCACCTGGGGCGGCGCGCATCCCTTCTTGCTCCTGGTGATCGGCGGCGCGCCCTACCGACGCTCGCCGCGTTGCGGCCTCTCGTGCTGCCCGCACGGCAGAATGGGCGCGACGACGTAAGGAGGCCTAGGCCCATGGCCCGAACCCCCGCGCAGGCGGAGGACGACTTCACCGAGCGGATCGTCGACATCGACGTCTCCTCGGAGATGCAGACCAGCTTCTTGGAGTACGCGTACTCGGTCATCTACTCCCGGGCACTGCCCGACGCCCGCGACGGGTTGAAGCCGGTGCAGCGCCGGATCCTCTACACGATGGAAAGGATGGGGCTGCGTCCCGACCGCGGCCACGTCAAGTGCGCCCGGGTGGTCGGCGAGGTGATGGGCAAGTACCACCCGCACGGCGACGGCGCGATCTACGACGCCCTGGTCCGGATGGCCCAGCCGTGGTCGATGCGGCTGCCCCTGATCGACGGCCACGGCAACTTCGGCTCGCTCGACGACGGACCGGCGGCGATGCGCTACACCGAGTGCCGGATGGCCCCGGCCGCGGCGAGCATGACCGACGGGCTGGACGAGGACGCGGTCGACTTCAAGCCCAACTACGACGGCAAGGACACCGAGCCGGCCGTGCTGCCGGCCGCCTTCCCCAACCTGCTGGTCAACGGGGCAACCGGCATCGCGGTCGGCATGGCGACCAACTGCCCGCCGCACAACCTGGTCGAGGTGGTGCAGGCGCTGCGGCACCTGATCAAGCACCCCGACGCCGAGGTCGACGAGCTGATGCGCTTCGTCCCCGGTCCGGACCTGCCCGGTGGTGGCAGGATCATCGGCCTGGACGGCATCCGCGAGGCGTACACGACGGGCAAGGGCTCGTTCCGGATCCGGGCCACCGCCCGGGTCGAGCAGGTGCACCCCCGCCGCAAGGGCATCGTGATCACCGAGCTGCCTTACCTCGTCGGCCCGGAACGGGTGATCGAGCAGATCAAGGTGCTGGTCAACAACCGCAAGGTGGCTGGCATCGCCGACATCAAGGACCTGTCCGACCGGGCCCACGGGCTCCGGCTGGTGATCGAGATCAAAAACGGCTTCAACCCCGACGCGCTGCTGGAGCAGCTGTACCGGCTGACCAAGCTCGAGGACAACTTCGCGATCAACGCCGTCGCCCTGGTCGACGGCCAGCCGCGGACGCTCACCCTGCGCGACCTGCTGACCATCTACCTCGGGCACCGCTACGAGGTCACCCGGCGGCGCACGGCGTACGCGCGGGGCAAGGCCGAGGAACGGCTGCACCTGGTCGAGGGGCTGCTCGTCGCCCTGCTCGACATCGACGACGTCATCGCAATCATCCGCAACAGCGACGACGTGGCCGCCGCCCGGACCCGGCTGATCGAGGTCTTCGAGCTCAGCGAGATCCAGGCCAACTACATCCTGGACATGCCGCTGCGCCGGCTCACCCGGTTCAGCCGGCTCGAGCTGGAGGGCGAGCGGGACACCCTGACGGCCCGGATCGCGGAGCTGACCGAGATCCTCGAGAACCCCGAGCAGCTGCGCTCGGTGGTCAGCGCCCAGCTGGCCGAGATCGCCCAGCAGCACGGGACGCCGCGGCGCACGATCCTGCTCGCGGCCAGCGGAGTGGTGACCACGGTGACCGCGACGCCGTTGGAGGTGGCCGACGACCCGTGCTGGGTGTTGCTTTCCTCGGCGGGACTGCTGGCGCGGACCGACCACGCCGACCCCATCCCGAACACCGGTCCGCGGGCCAACCACGACGTGATCGTGTCCCGGATCGTGGCAACCGCCCGGGCCGACTGCGGCCTGGTCACCTCGACCGGCCGGTTGATCAAGATCAACGCACTGGACCTGCCCACGGTCCCGGCGACGGCCAACGCGCCCAACCTGCAGGGCGGCACCCACGTCAGCGAGCTGGTCACGCTCGAGGCCGACGAGCGGGTGCTGTGCCTGACCTCGCTGGCTGCCGACTCGCTGGGCCTGGCCCTGGGCACCGCCGACGGGGTGGTCAAGCGGGTCAACCCGGAGGTGCTGGGCAAGGACAGCTGGGAGGTCATCCGGCTGGAGCCGGGTGACCGGGTGGTCGGGGCGACGGAGCTGACGACGGCCTCGGCCGAGCTGGTCTTCGTGACCACTGATGCGCAGCTGCTGCACTTCCCGGCGGCGGGCGTCCGTCCACAGGGCCGGTCCGGAGGGGGGATGACCGGGATCAAGCTCAGCGTGGGTGCCCGGGTGGTGTTCTTCGGCGCCGTGCCGCCGGGAGACGGCGAGGTCGTCACCGTTTCGGGTACGTCGCGGGCCCTGCCCGGCACCGACGCCGGTGCGGTCAAGGTCACGCCCCTGGCCGAGTACCCGGGCAAGGGGCGGGCGACCGGCGGCGTGCGGTGCCATCGCTTCCTGAAGGGCGAGGACACGCTGCTGCTGGCCTGGGTCGGTCCCGCGCCGGCCCGCGCCGCGGCCGCCAGCGGGGCGCCGATCGACCTGCCTGCGTCCGAGGGACGCCGGGACGGCTCCGGCACGCCGGCCACCCAGCCGATCGCGGCCGTCTCGTCGGCGGGCGGCTGAGCGGTGCCGGAGCGAACGGTCCTTACGCTGCTGTCGTGCCCGAGCCGCCACGCGACTTCTCCGACCTGCTGACCAACAACGGCGCCTACCGGACCAGCTTCGACCATGGCGGGTTCGACGGGGTGGCCCACGCGGGGGTGGCCATGGTCACCTGCATGGACTCCCGGATCGAGCCGTTGGCGATGATCGGCCTGCGGGTCGGCGATGCCAAGATCATCCGTACGCCGGGTGGCCGGGTCACGCCGGACGCCCTGGTCGGCTGCATCCTCAGCGTCCACCTGCTCGGGGTCGACCGGATCATGGTGGTGCCGCACACCCGGTGCGCCATGGCCAGCGGCGAGGACGCCGACCTGGTGGCCCGGGTCAGGGCCGCCACCGGCGACGACCTGTCCGACCTGACCCTCGGCGCCTCGACCGACCAGCGGGCCCGGCTGATCGAGGACGTGCAGAGCCTGCGGGCCAACCCCCACATCGTCGGCCGGGCCCTGGTCGGCGGCTTCTCCTACGACGTGGACACCGGAGCGCTCAGCCAGGTGCTGTGAGGGAAGGATCGTCGCGGTCCGGCCGATGAGTTGAGGCTTCGGGCGAGGTCTGCACCGATACCGACCATCACCGAGAGGACCGACGACATGACCACCGACACCTGGACCGCGGAGCACTCCGGCACCGGCGCGTACGCCGATGTCAACGGCCTACACCTCTACTACGAGACCAGCGGCACCGGCCGGCCGCTGGTGCTGCTGCACGGCGGTCTGGGCTCCGGGGAGATGTTCGGCCCGATCCTGCCGGCGCTGGCGGCCGAGCACCAAGTGATCAACGTGGACCTGCAGGCCCACGGGCGGACCGCCGACATCGACCGGCCGCTGGACCACCCGTCGCTGGCCGACGACATCGCGGCGCTGATCGACCACCTCGGGCTGGAACGGCCCGACGTCGTCGGCTACTCCTTCGGCGGTGGCGTCGCCTTCTGGACGGCCGTTCGGCACCCGGACAAGGTCGGCAAGCTGGTCATGGCCTCGGCCAACGCGCGCCGGGGTGCGATCCCGGCCGAGATGCTCGCCCAGCAGGGTCAGGTGACCGCTGCGGCGGCCGAGTTCATGAAGGACACCCCGATGTACCAGCTCTACCAGCACGTCGCGCCGCAGCCCGAGAACTTCCCGCAGCTGCTGGACAAGATCGGCGCGCTGATGGCC
>DATHBQ010000253.1:0-3003 GCA_035296105.1 Propionibacteriaceae bacterium
GGAGCAGGCGGACCCGGCGGCGCAGTCGATGCCGGCGGCATCCAGCAGCATCAGCAGGGCCTCGGCCGAGCAGCCCGGGAACAGCACACTGGCCACCCCAGGCAGCCGGCCGGCCGGATCGATCGCGCCGAGGACCACCGCGTCGGGGACGGCGGCGGCGATGCCCTCGACCAGCGCCTCCCGCAAGGCCTGGACCTTCGTCCGGTAGCGGTCGAGCCCGTCGACCGCCACCGTGACGGCGGTGGCGAAGCCGGCCAGCGCGGCAACGTTCAAGGTGCCGGAGCGGACATCGCGCTCCTGGCCCCCACCGTGCTGAACCGCGGTCAGGTCCACACTGCGGCGGGCCAGCAACGCGCCCACCCCGTACGGTCCGCCCAGCTTGTGCGCGGTGAAGGTCAGCAGGTCCAGCCCGCTGGCCGCGAAGTCGACAGGAACGTGGCCCACGGCCTGCACGGCGTCGCTGTGGGAGAGCGCGCCGTGCTCGGCGGCCCGGGCGGCGACCGCCGGAACCGGCTGCAGGGTGCCCACCTCGTTGTTGGCCCACATCACCGAGACCAATGCGGTCCGAGGGCCGACGAGTGTCTCGGCATCGGCCTCGCGGATCCGGCCGGTCGGGTCGACGGGTAGCCAGTGCACGCTCGCGCCCGCCGTCTGGCCGAGCCAGGCCACCGACTCGAACACCGCGTGGTGCTCGACCGCCGAGGCGATGAGCTCGGTCCGACCCCGCGCCGCCTGGGTCCAGTAGCCACCCTTGACCGCCAGGTTGTCCGACTCGGTGCCGCCGGAGGTAAAGATCAGCTCGCTCGGCTGGGCGCCGACCCGAGCGGCGATCGACTCCCGCGCCTCCTCGACCACCTTGCGGGCCGCCCGTCCGGATCCGTGCAGCGAGGACGCGTTTCCCGGCCGGGCCAGCTCGCGGGTCATCGCCTCGACCGCCTCCGGCACCATCGGCGTGGTCGCCGCGTGGTCGAGATAGATCCGAGTCATGCGCTCAGTGTCACCCGCGCTGCTCGATCGCCTCGACGACGGCGGGCAGGACCTTGTGCAGGTCGCCGACCACCCCGAGATCGGCCAGGGCGAAGATCGGCGCCTCGGCGTCCTTGTTGACCGCGACCACCGCCTTGGACGTCTGCATCCCGGCCCGGTGCTGGATCGCGCCGGAGATCCCGGCGGCCACGTAGAGCTGCGGGGAGACGGTCTTGCCCGTCTGTCCGACCTGGTAGGCGTGCGGGTACCAGCCGGAGTCGACGGCGGCCCGGGACGCCCCGACGGCTCCGTGCAGCGCATCGGCGAGCGCCTCGACCTCGCTGAAGTCGCCGCCGGTCCCCCGGCCGCCGGAGACCACCACCGCAGCCTCGGTCAGCGCGGGCCGGCCGGTGGCCGGCTTCGGCTCGCGGGCAGTGATCCGGGCGGTCTTGGCTGCGTCGGAGATGGTCACCGGGACGCTTTCCACCGCCGGGCGGGCCGGCGCCGCCTCAGGGGCGACGGAGTTCGGCTTCACCGTGACCACCGGTGCGCCCTGGTTGACCGACGCCGTCACCCGGTAGCTGCCGGCGAACACCGACTGGACGGTGGTGCCGTCGGCGCTGACATCAGTGGCGTCGGTGATCAGCCCGCTGCCGAGCTTGATCGCCAGCCGTCCGGCGATCTCCTTGCCCTCGCCGGTCGAGGTCAACAGGATGGCGGCCGGTCGCACCGCCTCGGCGACCTGGGCCAGGGCCTCGGCCTTGGGAGCGACCAGGTAGTCCGCCAGCGCCGGGTCGGTCACCGACAGCACCCGGTTCGCGCCGAACTCCCCCACCTTGGCGGCCACCGTCTCGGCCCCCTCGCCGAGCACCACGACCACCGGGTCGCCGAGCCGGCGGGCCAGGGTGACCAGCTCGATAGTGGGCTTGGTCACCGCGCCCTCCGCGAGCTCGGCGACGACCAGCACCTCAGCCATGCGAATCCAACCTCTCGTTCTGTCTCGTGCTCGATGTCAGATGTACTTGCCGGCGGCCAGGAACTCGACCAGGGCCGCGGATCCGGTCCCGTCCTCGTCGGGGACCACCCGGCCGGCCTCCTTCGGCGGCCGCGGGTCGGCCGCGATCACCTTGGTCCAGGCCGCCGCCAGACCGACCGAACCCGGGTCCACGCCCAGGTCGGCGAGGCTCCAGACCTCGACCGGCTTCTTCTTGGCCGCCAGGATGCCCTTCATCGAGGGGTACCGCGCCTCGCCGGACTGGTCGGTCACGCTCACCACGGCGGGCAGCGGAGCCTCGACGGTCAGACTGGCCGTGTCGCCGTCCCGCCGGATCGTCACGGTGCCGTCTGTGACGGAGAGCTCGGCGGCCAGCGTGGCGGCCGGCCAGCCCAGCCGCTCGGCGACCATGCTCGGCAGCACCCCCATGTTGCCGTCGGTCGAGGCCATGCCGCACAGAACCAGGTCCGGAGCGGCCTTGCGAATCGCCGCGGCCAGCACCGTGCTGGTACCCACGGCGTCCGACCCGTGTACCGCGTCGTCACGAATGTGGATGCCGGCATCCGCGCCCATCTGCAGCGACCGCTTGATGGCATCGGCGGCGTCGTCCGGGCCGAGGGTCATGGCGACGACCTCGACACCGTCCCCCTCCTCCGCCAGTCGCAGCGCCTGCTCCACGGCGTACTCGTCGAGCTCGGACAGCAGTCCGTCGGCGGCCTCTCGGTCGACGGTGCCGTCGGCGGCGAAGCCGCGCTCACCGGTGGCGTCGGGGACGTGCTTGACCAGGACGACGATCTTCATCTCGCCTCTTTCCGTCTTGGGAACATCGCTATATTACTCACCAGTAACTTACCGGCTCGAGGTCAGACCGCCAGGATGCCAAATCGCTCGATGCGAAAGGCGCGGCGGTAGAAGTCCTCGCCGACGGCCGCCCGGAAGGCCTCGGTCTGACTGGTCTGCGCGCCGAGCGCCGCCAGCTTGCGCGCCAGCAGCTCGTCGCTGAGCATCAGCTCGACGCTGAGCGGGCCGGTCCAGGTCGTCGG
>DATHBQ010000254.1:0-11741 GCA_035296105.1 Propionibacteriaceae bacterium
CCCGCCGCCGGCGACGCCGACGGGACCAACCGAGGACCGTGAACAGGACCGCCAGCTCGAGGACCCAGAACACAGCGAGCCACCAGTTCCGATCCCACCATTCGGACAGGCTGAGGGAGACGGCGTCCCCGCCGGCGCTGAGCCGGGGGACGAGCCACTGGGTTGCGGCAGTATAGGCGGCAGGACCGAAGGCGGCGACCACGACAAGAAGGGTCAACAACGGGATCAAGGAGTCGTCGCGCCTGGCGCGACCCCTGAGATGGTCCGTCACGGGCGTCTCCTTGATGCCCCCATGCCCCCCGTCACACGGAGCCGTGTGTCGTTGCCGTTGACCTTTCCTCACCGAAACGGATGCGGACGTGCACATTCTCTTCCCCCCGGAAGGAACTCTTTGAGAGTAAGCCACCCCAGGGCCGGAACTCAAACCTTGTTTACAGGTGAAACAGGCTGTAGCGGTGGCCGGTCAGATGGTGGCGACCGATCCCGCGTCCACCCGGTAGTTGGAGCCGTTGACGAAACTCGACCGCCCCGAGCACAGGAAGACGATGTCGGCGACCACCTCCTCAGGTCGGCCGCGGCGCTTCAGCTCGAGGTAGGGCCGCTCCTTGTCCAGGAAACTGGCATCGCCTCATCGACGCTGGTGCCCTGCTGTCCGGCCCGTTTCTCCATCATCGCGTCGGTCATCGGAGTGTGGATGAACGCCGGCGACACACAGTTGACCAGCAGGCCCTCCCGGGCGTAGCTCCGCGACCGAACCGACCTGGGCGACCTTCTGGTGCAGGGCGGTCAGCTGGCCCACGTCGGTCACGTCCGCCGCATACGCGTAGAGCCGGCCCGCCCGGGCGTCCAGCTTGGCGGTCGCCGCGTCGAGTTTGATCTGGTCGATGTCGCTGACCACCACGGTCGCGCCCTCGACGAGCAGCTGCTGGGCGGTGTGCCAGCCGATGCCGGAGTCGCCGCCGGTGACCAGCGCCAGCTTGCCGTGCAGTCCGAGATCCACCGGTTCAGTCCTCCCAGGGCGGGGTGCGGTCCATCTTCTTGTAGTACTTCGCCAGATGGGACTTCACCCGATTCACGTCCTTCTCGGGGATGTTCACTCCTCCGCGGGCGCCCTGCATCACGTTGCCGGCCGCCATCACCCCGCGCGGCACCGCCTGCAGCTTTCCTCCGATGACGTCGGCGATGAGCAGCTTGTGGGCCGTGAAGTTGTCCTTGCTGTCCGCGTCGTACCAGACGTGGGCGTTCCGGTACTTCTCGTTGGGCTCGTCCTCGGCTCCAGCCCACTTCCGGACCCGCTTCTCGGCCGCGTCGCCGTCCCACTCCCGGTCCTCGTCGGCCAGCGCCAGGTCCTGGAATGCCGTCACCGCCATGCCCTCGCTCCTCCCTCACCTCGACAACCGGTCACACACTGCAGGCCTTGACCAGCAGAACATGCAGTCCGTGACCGGTTTCCGGCAGGGCTGGCGCTACTAGCGGAGGCGGATCGCCGGCATCCGCAGGGCCAGACCATCCAGCTCGGCGAGCGTGGCCGGCAGGTCGGCCAACCCGGTCCAGGCGGAGGCGGTCACGGCCCGCGGGTCCTCGCTGTTCCGCGGCCGGCCGAGCCGGGCGAGGACGGGCAGGCGGGCGGCGGGCTGGACCGGCGCGTCGTCGGGCAGCCCGCCGCGGGTACGCGCTTCGGCCAGGGCCTCCTGCAACCCGCCGAGCCGGTCGACCAGGCCGGCCGCCTCCGCGTCCTGCCCGCTCCACACCCGCCCGCGGGCCACCGCCTCGATCTCCTCGGGCGGGCGGCCCCGGCCGGTCGCGACCTTGGCCACGAAGTCGGCGTACACCGCGTCGATGGTGGCCGCCAGCCGGGCCTGCTCCTGCTCGTCGAAGCGCCGGCGCCCGGAGTACATCAGGGCGCGCTCGCCCTGCTGCACGGTCCCGGTGGTCAGGCCCAGCCGCTCGAGCAGCTCGGCGACGACGAACTTGCCGCCGAACACCCCGATCGACCCGGTGAGCGTGGCGGGCAGGGCGAGGATGGCGTCGGCCGGGCAGGAGATGTAGTAGCCGCCCGATGCGGCGACGTCGCCCATCGAGACCACGACCGGCTTGCCGGTGTCGCGGATCCGGACCATCTCACGCCAGATCACCTCCGACGCGACCGCCGATCCACCGGGCGAGTCGACGCGGAGCACCACGGCCTTGGCCCGGTCGTCCTCGCGGACCGCCCGCAGCTGGGCGCTGACCGTGTCACTACCGACCTGGCGGCCGCCGAGACTGCGCCGGGACCGGCCGGAGACGATGGCCCCTCGCGCCTCGACCAGTGCGACATGGCCGCGCGGCCGCTTGGGCCAGGAGGGACGCCGAGCCGGCTTCCACCGGTCGGCGAACAGCAGCTCGGGCGTGGTCGGGAAGCGGGACCGGACGGACGCGTACACCTCGTCGCGGTAGCCGAGCCGATCGACCAGGCCGGCGTCCCGGGCCTCGGCCGCGGTGTAGGGACTGGCGTCCATCCGTGCCGTCAGGGTGTCCTGGTCGAGCTTGCGACCGGCAACGATCAGCTGCACGGCGTCGGCGTAGATGGACCGGGTGAGCTGCTCCAGCGACTCCCGGTGGGCCGGGGTCAGCTCGGTGCGCTGGATCCGATCGGCGGCGTTCTTGTACTCATACCGCTGCTCGAACTGGGGCTCGATGCCGGCCTTGTCCAGCGCCCCGCGCAGGAACGTCGTCTCCACGCCCACCCCCAGCGGCCCGATGCCGCCGCCGGGCTGCAGCCAGATCTCCCCGAACGCCGAGGCCAGGGTGTACGCGGTCAGCATGGCCGAGCCGTCGTCGAAGCTCTCCGCCCAGGCCACGGTCGGCTTGCCGCTCCGGGCGAACGCCTGCACGCCCAGCCGCAGCTCCTGCATGGTGGCCCAGGGCAGGGCGCCACCCACCTTGGTGATCAGCCCGACCACCCGGGAGTCATCCCCCGCCTCGTACAGCGCCTTCAGCGTGGGCCGCAGCTGGCGACGGCCGCGGTTGCGCAGCCGGCCCAGCGGGTCGTCCGGGTCGGGCGTGACCGGGACCTCGGTCAGGTCGAGCTCGAGTAGCAGGGGCGTACGGAAGGGCACGCTGCCCAGGCTAAGCGCTGGCTCCATCCCCATCCTCCGACTTGTCAACGTGGATAGTCGTCCCGGCGACCATCCACGCTGACAACTCCAAGCTCAGCCGGCGACGTAGGCCCGGAGGTGCTGGGCGGTGAGCGTCTCGGCCGACCCGACGAGGTTGCGGGGTGGGCCCTCGAACACCACCCGGCCTCCGTCCGTGCCGGCGCCGGGGCCCAGGTCGATGATCCAGTCGGCATGGGCCATCACGGCCTGGTGGTGCTCGATCACGATCACCGTCTTGCCGGAGTCGACAAGGCGGTCGAGCAGACCGAGCAGGTGCTGCACGTCGGCCAGGTGCAGCCCGGTGGTGGGCTCGTCCAGCACGTAGATGCCGCCCTTGTCGGCCATGTGGATGGCCAGCTTCAACCGCTGCCGCTCGCCGCCGGACAGCGTGGTGAGCGGCTGCCCGAGGCTGAGGTAGCCGAGGCCGACGGCCGCCATCCGGTCCAGGATCGCGTGCGCCGGCCCAGAGCCGAAGAAGTCCCGCGCCTCGGCGACGGACATCGCCAGCACCTCGCTGATGTCCTTGCCGTCCAGCTTGTACTCCAGCACGGCGGTCTGGAACCGCTTGCCGGCGCAGTGGTCGCACTTGGTCGCCACCCCGGCCATCATCGCCAGGTCGGTGTAGATCACGCCGGCGCCGTTGCAGTGCGGGCAGGCACCCTCAGAGTTCGCGCTGAAGAGGGCCGGCTTGACCTTGTTCGCCTTGGCGAAGGCGGTGCGAATCGGGTCCAGCAGGCCGGTATAGGTGGCCGGGTTGCTACGCCGGGAGCCCCGGATCGGGGACTGGTCGACGGTAACCACGCCCGCGTCTCGCGGCAGCGACCCGTGGATCAGCGAGCTCTTGCCGGAGCCGGCCACTCCGGTGACCACCGTCATCACCCCCAGCGGCACGTCGACATCGACGTCGCGCAGGTTGTGGGTGCGGGCGCCGCGGATGGGCAGCTCGCCGGTCGCCGTCCGCACCTCGGCCTTCAGCCGGGCGCGGTCGTCGAGGTGCCGGCCGGTCAGCGTGCCGCTGTGACGCAGCTCGGCCACGGTGCCCTGGAACTGCAGCGTCCCGCCGTTGGCGCCGGCGCCGGGCCCGAGGTCGACGACGTGGTCGGCCATCGCGATCGTCTCCGGCTTGTGCTCGACGACCAGCACGGTGTTGCCCTTGTCCCGGAGCCGGAGCAGCAGGTCGTTCATCCGGGCGATGTCGTGCGGATGCAGGCCCACGGTGGGTTCGTCGAACACATAGGTGACATCGGAGAGCGACGAGCCGAGGTGACGGACCATCTTCACCCGCTGCGCCTCACCGCCGGACAGCGAGCCGGAGCTGCGCTCCAGGCTGAGATAGCCCAGGCCGATCTCGACCAGCGAGTCCAGGGTCTGCTGCAGCGTCGCCACCAGGGGTGCCACCTCCGGTGCGGTCAGGCCACGGACGAACGCCGCCAGGTCGCTGATCTGCATCGCGCAGGCGTCGGCGATGCTGATCCCGTCGATCTTGGAGGAGCGGGCGGCCTCGTTCAGCCGGGTGCCGCCGCAGGCCGGGCACGGCCCGTAGGTGACCGCCCGGTCGATGAAGGCGGCGATGTGCGGCTGTACCGAGTCACGGTCCTTGGTCAGGATGCTCTTCTGCACTTTGGGCACCAGGCCCTCGTAGGTGAGGTTGATGCCCTGGGTCTTGACCTTCATCGGCTCGTGGTAGAGGAAGTCCTGCCGCTGCTGCTCGGTGAGGTCGCCGACCTTGACGTCCCCCGGAACCAGGCCGGACTCGGTGTAGATCCGTACGTACCACCCGTCCGGGGTGTACCCGGGCACCCGGATCGCGCCCTCGTTGAGCGTCTTGCTGTGATCGACGAGCTCCTCGATGTCGATGTCGGTGATCCGACCCAGTCCCTCGCAGGCCGGGCACATCCCCTCCGGGGCGTTGAACCCGAAGTAGAACGACGGCCCGACGTAGGGCTGACCCAGCCGGCTGAAGACGATCCGCAGCATCGCGTTCACGTCGGTCGCCGTGCCCAGGGTGGATCGGGCATTTGCGCCCATCCGCTCCTGGTCGACCACGATGGCGGCACTCAGGTTCTCCAGCGCATCGACGTCCGGCCGGTTGAGACTCGGCATGAACCCCTGGATGAAGGTCGAGTAGGTCTCGTTGATCAGCCGCTGCGACTCGGCGGCGATGGTGCCGAAGACCAGGGAGGACTTGCCCGAGCCGGAGACTCCGGTGAAGACGGTGAGCCGCCGCTTGGGGATCTCCAGCGAGAGGCCGCGGAGGTTGTTCTCCCGGGCCCCCACCACCCGGATGACGTCGTGACTGTCGGCTACGGGAAGGGGTTGGTTCACAAGGGGTGAGCGTATTGTCCCGCACCGACACTGGCTGCTCGGTCAGGTCCCGAGCGCCGAGGGATGCAGCAGCGGCACCTCACCGGACCAGCCGGCGGCCAGCAGCCGCAGCAGGCTCGGCGGAGTGAGCACCTCCGCCAGCCCCTCCGGGCGATCGACCGTCTCCCGGTAGCCGCCGAAGCTCCACCGCCGCACGGTTCGGCCCCGCACCAGCCATGCCTCGTGGTCGATGGCCACCATCGCGCCGTCCGGCAGCTCTGCGTACGCCGCCTCGTGCGTCCGCCGGCCGCGCCGACTGTCGTCGAGCCGCTCGGCGTGCAGCCGCCGGTCGACCGCGTCCACCGTCGTCTCCTCCGGGTAGGGCGTGGCCCACAGCGTCAGGAAACGGCGGAGGTCGGCCGACCGACAGAGGGCGCAGGGCCGGTGGCCGGCCGCGAAGACCGTCGCCTCGTCGAGGAAGAACAGCTCGGTGAACCGGCCCGGCTGCAGCAGCGGCGACCGGTGCCAGCCGCGGAACTCCAGCCGGCAGGCGATCCACCGGCGTCCGGCATACCGGCGGCGGATCCGGCCCCGGTCATCGTGCAGGCAGCCCCGGTTGCCGTACACCAACCCGCGCTCGGGCACCGCAACCAGGTCCCCGAAGGGACTGACCCGGTTCGGCCGCGGCACGGGCGTTCAGGTAAGCGACTCGGCCGCCTGGTCCGATCGCTCACGACGGATGAGCGCCGGACCGCAGACCAGCACGATGACCGCGACCAGCAGCCACTTGGCTCCGAGGGAGAGCAGCGGCAGCAACAGGTCACCGGACTGGGTGAGAGGCGGCGACATCATGAACAGGTTCGTGGTCCCGTGCAGCAGGGCCGCGATCAGCACGCTGCCCCGAGTGCGCAGGAACACCCAGGTGAAGAGGATCGACTTGGCCATGATGTCGGCGAGCAGCAACCAGACCGGGTGGCCGAACAGACCCATCCCCTCGGTGAAGAGCAGCGGCAGGTGCCACAGCCCCCACAGCAGTCCGAGGACGACACTCGCAATCAGCGCCGAGTAGCGCTCGAGCAACCGCGGCAGGGCGAACCCGCGCCAGGCCACTTCCTCCCCCACGCCGTCGGTGAGAGTGAGCATGACCAGGAAGAACGCGAGCGAGCCGACACCCGTGGCCGCCGCCGGGAAGGCCGTGGTCCAGGAACCGCCGAGCAAGACGTAGGCCGCCGCGACGACCGCCGCGAACGCGGCCGGGCCGAGGATCACCAGCGCGTACCACCACCAGCCGACGCGCCACCGAACGAGGGCCGCGAGCAGGCGCCGAACGGCCGCACGACCACCGGTGAGGGCGGCGGCCAGCACGGCGGCCGCCGCCGGAATCCAGGTCGAGAGCTGGCCGACGATGCCGACCGGCACGCCAACCGCCCGGGGCACCCACACCACCCAGGTCAGGCCGAACGCCAGCAGGAAGAACACCAGAAGCGGGTGCCGGGCCAGCGATCTCATCGCACGATCTCCATGGCAGAACGGTGCCGGTTCCCACTTGGCGTTGGCTAGTCGAGCACGCACCTAGTGACCGCCAAGGGGCCCGGACGAGCCTGACGGCATGGGTGCTGACGATCTAGGTCTGCTGCTGGTCCGCCCCGTCACCGGCGACTTCGGCCAACCGCTGCGGGTGGGGACGACGGCGGCGTACGTACTGGTCGACCTCGGCGAACCGGCGGAGCAACCACCGCTGGCCCGCTGCCGCGTGGTCTATCTCGGCCAGGGACGGATGCAGGTGTCAGCCGATGAGCCGGCCTCGACCCCCGTTCGACCCGAGCTGAGCCGCCGGCTGCTGGCCGGCGTGGCCGACCGGATGCGTGAGGTCGGCGGCCGTCATCTCGCCGGCACCGCGGCCGGCGGCACTCCCATCGACCTACCCCTCTGAGCCGGTCCGTCCGTCTCCTCCTGCTCCGCCGGCGGGCGGTTCTCGCCATCGCCTTCACGTGCGGAGCACGATCACGGCGGTGATCGGGGCCGCCGTCATGATGGCGGTCCTGATCTTCGGGACCGGAGCTTCCCGAGGTGGCCGGCAACGGCCTCATTGGCGCCTTGGTCCACTTCGTCTGCGGACGCCCTGCCGAGGCGATCGAGACCTTGGCGGCGGCCGAGGCCGAGGTCGAGACGACGGACGAGCGGTTCTTCCTGACCGGCCTGCGCGCACTGCGGGAGCAGGTGGGCCAGAAGCCCATGCTTCCTACGGTGTAGAGAATAACGGCCAGGTCACGACAACCGGGTCTGCGGACTTGATCCCACCCCCGTTCGTGCGGTTGCATGACATGGGCACCGGTGTCACGGTGCCACTTCTGTGTCCGTTCGGGGGTTCGAGACAAGGAGTTCCTGCGAATGTCAGTCCCTGACGTCGCCACCTCGATCTCGCTGCGCAGCCTGGTCCCGAGTGTCGCCTCGGCCAAGCCGTCGAGCGTCCTGGTGCGCTGGATGCTCCGCGCCACCACCGTCATCGTCTTCGTCGTCGCCACCGTCGTCGGCGTCCAGGTCGCCCTCGCGGCCCCCGCTGTGTCACCCGTCTCGATCAGCGGGTCGCGCCGATAACCTCCAGCAGACGTGGTGCCGTCGTGACCGTTCGGATCATGAGCAGACCGTGACCCGCCGGTGGACGCTCAGTCCCAATCTCCTGCTGGCCCTGCTGGCCGGCGGCGCGCTGGTCGCCTTCGTCCTTGCCGTCGCCTCGCCGCTCGAGGCGCTGGTCCTCGACGCTGCACTGCTGGCCCACGTCAGCGGCATGCTGGCCGGGTACGGCGCTGCGGTGATGATGATCCTGATGTCACGGGCGCCGATGGTCGAGCACGGGGTCGGCTCGGACCGGTTGGCCCGGTGGCACTCGCGGATCGGTCCGGCGGTGATCGGGCTGGCCGCGGTGCACGCGTTGGCGGCGGTCCAGTCCTGGGCCGGCGTACGCGGGGTGGGGCTGATCGCCGCCACCCGGGAGATGCTCGGCTGGCCGGGCCTGTTCGGGGCTGCGCTCGGGCTGAACCTGCTGGTCGTGATCGGGTTGGGCTCCATGCGCTGGGTGCGGCGCCGGATGCCGTACGAGCACTGGCACCTGTTCCATCTGCTGGCCTACGTCGCCGTGGCGCTCGGCTTCACCCATCAGCTGGCGGGTCCCAACCTGGCCGGCAGCCGAGCCGCGCAGGTCGGCTGGAGCCTCCTCTACGCGTACGCCTTCGCTCTGGTCGTCCGCTATCGGCTGCTGCAGCCGCTGCACCAGCTCTGGCGGCATCGGCTGCAGGTGGAGGAGGTCGTGCGCGAGTCCGGCGACGTGGTCAGCATCGTGATGTCGGGTGAGCACCTGGACGAGCTGCAGGCCGAGGCGGGCCAGTTCTTCCGCTGGCGCTTCCTGACCCGGAGCACCTGGTTTGCGTCTTACCCCTTCTCGCTGTCGGCACCGCCGACCAACGACCGGCTGCGGATCACCATCAAGGCCCTCGGACTGGGCACCCGACTGCTGCACGACCTGCATCCCGGGACCGTGGTGCTGGCCGAGGGCCCGTACGGCGCGCTGACCGAACGCCGCCGGCGCCGCCCCCGGGTGCTGCTGGTCGCCGGCGGGGTCGGCATCACCCCGATGCGGGTGCTCTTCGAGACGCTGGACCTGCCCGGCGAGGACCTCACGCTGGTCTACCGCGCCCCGAACGAGGAGGCAGTCGTCTTCCGGAGAGAGCTGGACGAGATCGCCGAGCGCAAGGGCGCCCGGGTCATCTACCTGATCGGGTCGTCGGACGAGCCGGCGAACCTGCTCAACGCCTACACGCTGCGGGCGATGGTCGGGCCGCTGCGGGAGTACGACATCTACCTTTGCGCCCCACCGCGGATGGCGGCCCGGCTACGGGAGTCGCTGCGGCACACCGGACACAGCCGGCGCCAGCTGCACGAGGAGCAGTTCACGTTCTGACCAGGACGGGCCGGACCGGGTCTTCGTTGCCGATCAGCATGTCGGCTCGACTGGCCGGGTCGCATTCGGCGAGGTAGAGCGGGCAAGCCGCCGGTAGCGCCGGGCTCGCGGTTGGTGGAAGTCGTCGAGCGTCAGGTGCAGGGCATCGAGGCCACGGCCTGCGAAGGCGGCTGCCAGCACGGCTGCCCAGGGTGGTCCTGCCCGCCGCCGTGATGCCGTCGACGCCGACGCGCACCGGGCGGTCGCCGGGGTGGGCGGGCAGCAGGTGTCGACGACTTGCTCGGCGGACCTCGGGACGACTCATCGGCCCGGGGTGGACCGCGGCCACTCGAACCACCGGTACGCCGCCGGTTGTCCCTGGTTCCACTCGGCCGCCCGCTCCGGCTCGACCTCGGCGAAACCGGCGGCTCGGTAGAGGGCGATGGCCGGCGCGTTGTCCGGGGCCACCCGCAGCAGCCAGTCCGACAGACCGGTGGCCGTGGCCGCCGCGACCAGCTGGGCGACCAGCGCGCGGCCCAGCCCCCGCCGCCGCTGCGCCGGATCGACGATCAGCCGGGCCAGCTCGACCTCGTCCTCCTCCTCGTCCAGCCACAGCTCGCCGTAGCCGACCGGCGGTGCGTCCGGCTCCTCGACCAGCACCCAGGGCTGAACGTCGGGATCGGCCCACCAGTCGCGTACGCGCTCGGCCGGGAAGGGATGCTCGGCGACCGAGCACCAGCGCCGGGCCTCCTCCACCGACCGGCTCCACCCGGCCACTATTCCGGCGTCGGCATCCTGCGGCGAGATCAGCCGGGTGCTCACCCGCACCTCATGGCCGTTGCCGAGTCATTACTGAGCGTCCGGCTCCTCGCCGTGCGTACGAATGAACTCGAGGAGCTCCGACTTCGATGCCGTCGCCGCGGCGATGCAGGTGTCGGCGGCCCCGTAGTACAGCCGTACCTGATCCGAACCCGGCATCGAGATCAACCCACACGGGAAGACCACGCCCGGCACGTCACCAACCAGCTCGTACTGCTCCTGCGGGCCGAGCACCCACTCCGCGCAGCGGCGGCGGACGATGGTGGGCTCCTCGAGGTCGAGCAGGGCCAGTCCGACCCGGTAGAGCGCCCCGGCGACGGTCGTCCGTACGCCGTGGTAGATCATCAGCCAGCCCTCGGCGGTCTCGATCGGAGGCGGCCCGATCCCGATCCGGGCGGAGTCCCACCAGCCGCCGGGCCGGGCTGCCATCACCGGCTCCGGCGGCGCCCAGCTGTGCAGGTCGGTGGAGCGGGACAACCAGATGTCGGAGCGCCCGGTCAGGGCGGAGGCCGGACGGTGCAACAGGATGTAGTGGTCGCCGATCCGGCGCGGCAGCAGGGCGCCGTTCTTGTCCTCGGGAGCCTTCACCATGCCCAGCCGCTCCACGCTGCGGAAGTCGGCGGTCGTGGCCAGGGACAGCCCCGGTCCGCCCGGTCCGAACGAGGTGTAGGCGATCACCCAGCGACCGAGGTCGGGTACCCAGGTCAGCCGGGCGTCCTCCAGGCCCCAGGACTCGTGGACGGCGCCGGGCGTGGGCTCCAGCAGCGGCTCGTGCTCGACCACCCAGTTCGACAATCCGTCGGCGGATCTGGCCACGGTGAGGTGACTGATCCCCCGCCGATCCTCGACCCGGCACAGCAGCACTGTGCCGCCGTCGACCTCGGCGGCCCCGGCGTTCATCACTGCGTTCACGGTGTAGGGCCACCGGATCGGGCTCAGCAGCGGGTTGCCGCGATAGCGGGTGAACAACCCGTCACTGATCTCACCGGAGGAGCGATTCATACACTGCAAGGTAGTCGGAGACCATCCGGTCGGCGCTGAACCGGTCCTCCGCCACGCGCCGCACCCGTGTCCGATCCAGGCCGACCGCCCGACCCACCGCGGCCACCGCGGCGGTCACGTCGTCCACCAGGAAGCCGGTCACGCCCTCGTCGACCACCTCCGGCATGGCGCCGCGGGCGTAGGCGACGACCGGGGTGCCCGCCGCCATCGCCTCCACGACGGCGAGGCCGAACGGTTCGGCGAAGGCGATGGGGTGCAGCAGGGCGGCCGCGGAGGCGAGCAGCTCAGATCGCCGCTCCGGCCCGACCGAGCCGAGGTAGCAGACCCGGTCGTCGTCGACGTGCGGGCGCACCTCGGCCGCGAAGTAGGCCTCGTCCTGCACCGGACCGGCGATCAGCAGCCGGCGCCCGCAATCACGGGCTATTTCCACGGCCTGGGCGGTGCCCTTGTCCGGGGAGATCCGACCGAGGATCACCAGGTCCTCCCCGGCCGTCGCGGAGAAGGCGAACCGGCTGAGGTCGATTCCGTGGTGCACCGTCGCG
>DATHBQ010000255.1:0-8279 GCA_035296105.1 Propionibacteriaceae bacterium
ACGACGAAGGTGCCGTCGTCCTCCAGCAGGTCGAACACCGCGGCGAGCACCTTGTCCCGCTCACTGACGTTGCGGAACAGATAGGCCGCGAACGCTCCCGGTACCCGGTCGTCCAGCCCCCAGGACTCCCGGGCGAAGGCCAGTTCCTCCGCCATGCCGACCTCGAAGCGGACGCCGGGCGGCCAGGATTTGGCTCGGGCCTGGGCCAGCATGCCGGCCGACGCGTCGATCCCGACGATGTTCGCCCGTACGCCGATCCGCTGCGTGGCGGTCAGCAGGGCCCGGGTCGACGCGCCGGAGCCGCAGCCGAGGTCGGCGAGCCGGAGCACTGCGGCGCCGTTGGTTCCGCTCGGTCGCGGCAGCCGCTCGGCCAGGCCGTCGGCGGCCGAGCGCAGATGGTCGTGGTATCCCGGGTTGAGGCCGACCATCAGGTCGTAGCGGTCAGCGGCCGCGTCGAAGGCCTCAGCGACATTGGCGGTCGTGATGGCGGTCACCGAGGCGTCGTCTCCTTATGCGTCGAGGCGGCGGGGACGGGTCACCGCTGCCAGAGAAGGATAACGAGTGCGGCCCGCCGACCGGCTCGTCCGGCGGCAACCGGTGTGATCTTGACGACCCGCCCGGCACCGTAGAAACTGATCTTGGAACGACCCCGACGTTCCCTGTTGTTGATCTTGGTCAGAGCCGGTTCCGATGGACCCGACGATCGCCGGGATTCTTTGCAGGAAAGGAAAAAATCGAGGGTAGAGGGACTTACCTCGGTTTCGGCTCAGGTTCGGCCTAATTAGGTCCGCAGACTCGGGGAAGCGGTGATCGATACGGCTAGCATCCGAACCATGCCACCAGCGAAGGTGCCCGATTTCGGGGCTCGTCGCAGCGGAGGTTCGGGGGACTTAAGGCACGGCAACTTGACCCAGATCCTGCGCTATGTACGCGACCATGGAGCCAGTAGCCGTCACGACATCGCCCGAGGGTGCGGTCTTGGTATATCGACCATGACCGACCTCATCGGCGAGCTTCGATCACGGCGGCTCGTTCGCGAGCTCGACCCGATTCGCCGACCCGGCGCCGGCCGTCCCACCCGTCCGATCGCTTTCGACGGCGAGCCCTGGTGCGTGCTCGGCGTCCACGTCGACCTCGACAAGGTCAGCTTCGCGGCCAGCACCGTGGGCGGGCGGGAGCTGTGGACCGAGAGCGTCCCCGCCGACCTGCGCCACACTGGTCCGGACGGCTACTCGCAGCTGGACGAGCTGCTGCGGGCCCAGCTGGAGCGCATCCCGGCCGAGCAGCAGCTGGTCGCCATCGAGGTCGGCCTGGGCGGTTCGATCGCCGCCGACCGGACGACGGTGCTGCACTATGGCAAGTTTGACTGGCGGGACTTCGACCTCGGCGCCGCGGTGGCTGCGACCCTGGACGACATGGGCATCGACCATGCGGCCGTGAGTGTGAGCAACGAATGCCAGCTGGCGGCGCTGTTCGCTTCCCGGATCGAGCTGCCGCTGCCCGGCGACGCCATCGCGGTCTACCTCGGCGGCACCCGGACGATCGGCAGCGGACTGATCACCCGGGGTGAGATCTTCCGCGGCGCCGGCGGCGATGCCGGTCAGTTCGGGCACCTGAACATCGACGCGTCCGGCCCGGAGTGCTGGTGCGGCCGCTCCGGCTGCCTGGAATCCCTGGCCGGACCGGCGCCGCTGCTGACCAACGCCGAGCTGGTCGCGGCCGAGGAGGCTCGAGGCGTCGTCGACAGCGATCCCGAGGCCGCGCTGGCGATCATCCTCGAGGCCGCGGAGTCCGGGCGGAAGCCGGTGCTCCATGCGCTCGAGCAGGCCGGAGACGCACTGGGCCGGGCGATCGACGACCTGGTCGGCACGATCAACCCGCACGCGGTGATCCTGGGCGGCTACCTCGGAGTGCTGAGCAAGTTCGTGATGCCGCAGATCCAGGACCGGTTGGCCCTTCGGCTGGCCGAGCCGGCGTACTCGGGCACCGATATCATGGCCCTCACCGAGCTGGGACCGCGCACGGTGCAGGGCGCCCTGCTGTCGGCCCGCGACGCCTGCTTCTACGACCCGCTCGCCCTGACTCACCCGCTGCTGTAGGTGTCGCGGGCGCGTCAGGCGGCCAGCACGTCGGCAGTCAGCACAACGGCCGCAGCGGTCCACGCCAACGGCGCCACCGAGGCCGGGCGGCCGTCGGCGAGCACCTTCTCGGGAAATGACCCGGCCGGCGTACGATGCCGGTCCAGCCACCCGAGCCAGGCCTGGGCCGACGAGCGCTCGCCCACCGCCGCCGCGGTCAGGGCGTACGTCGCGGTGGCGTTGGTCCAGCTGATCCCGTCGCGGCGCCAGGAGCCGCCGGGAGCGAGACCACCGGCCGGCCGGGCCATCGCCGGTCTGGCCTGCCGCCAGGCGTCCACCACCACCGGGTCGGCCGCTACCGCGAACGGCGGCAGCAGGAAGCTCACCCCGAGGTCGACGCTGTCGGCCCGCCCGCCGAGATGCCGCGGGAAGCCGTCCGGACCGAAGCGCTCGAGGACCGCCGCCCGCAGTCGGGCCGCCGCGTCCGAGGCGGTCGCGCCGGCGCCCTCGTCGCCCACCATCGCATACAGCGCCGCGGCCGACTCCAACCCGGCAGCCAGCAGCGCGGCGGTCGACAGGGTCGGCCGGCGTTCCGGTACCTCCCAGTAGTCCGGCGAGACCGGCGGCAACGCACGCGGGTTGTCGATCGCCGCCCGCGCCGCGTTCGCCGACCGGTCCAGCAGCGCCGCGTGCCGGCGTACGAAGTCTGCGCGTTCCCCGACCGGCAGGGCCGCCGCCACCTGGGCCGTCGCCCACAGCGACCAGCCGACCCCGTCCAGCTGGGTCCCCCGGGCGTCGGGCTCCCCCCGGCCGTTGGCCAGGTAGCGCGCGGCCAGCACCCCTGACGCCGGCTGCACCCGCTGCAGGAAGGTCACGACCCGCTCGGCGTCGGCCAGGTGCCCGGTGCGGGCCAGCGCCGCCGCAGCCAGGGCCGAGTCCCGCGGCCACACGTGCCGCCAGGCCGGGCTCCATCCGGCGACGGGTACGCCGTGCGCCCGGCTCAGCACCCGCAGGTCCAGCAGGCCGGCGACGACCATGTCCCGGGACACCCCCTGAGCCGCCGGGATGGTCCCGGCCGCGAGCCAGGCCTGCTCCTCGGCCAGCAGCCGCTCGGTGTCCGGGGTGCCGGCCAGCACCCGGCTGCCGGGGACCACGTCCGCGGCCCGGGCCTCGATGACCTGACCACCCGCACCCAGGGCCACCGTGTCGGCGTGCAGCGGAAGCTCCACCGGCCGGGTCCGGACCACGAGATAGCCGGCGCCGACCAGGCTGGTGACCAGCAGCAGACCCAACCCGGCCATCACCAGCGACCGGGACGCGCGGCCGAGGCTCGGCGGCCGGACCAGGCCGGGAAGTGCCACCACCGCCATAGCGGAAGCCTAGTGCGCGGGAACGGCCATGTTGCCGGGCCGCGACCGGACCCCTAGATTTCTCGGGTTGGCCGCCGTGACCGGCCAGGAGAGGATGCAGGTTCCCATGGCCGCACCTAGTCCCGGATACTCGATCACCGTCCGCGTCGAGGCTCCCACCGATCCCGCGGCGACGGCCCGGCTGTCCTCGGTGGTGGCCGAGGCGGGCGGCGCCATCACCGCGCTCGACGTGGCGGAATCGCACCCGCAGATGTTGGTGGTCGACGTCTCCTGCAACGCCAGCGACGTCGCGCACTCGGAGTCCATCACGTCCGCGATCGCCGCGCTCGACGGCTTCAGCGTGCGCAAGGTCTCCGACCGGACGTTCCTGCTGCACCTCGGCGGCAAGATCGAGGTCACGCCCAAGGTGGCGCTCAAGCACCGCGACGACCTCTCCCGGGCCTACACCCCCGGCGTCGCCCGGGTCTGCCTGGCCATCGCCGAGAATCCGGAGGACGCCCGGCGGCTGACCATCAAGCGGAACACGGTCGCGGTCGTCACCGACGGGTCGGCGGTGCTGGGGCTGGGCAACATCGGACCGGCGGCGGCGCTGCCGGTGATGGAGGGCAAGGCCGCCTTGTTCAAGCGGTTCGCCGGGGTGGACGCCTGGCCGGTCTGCCTGGACACCCAGGACAGCGACAAGATCGTGGAGATCGTCAAGGCGAACGCCCCGGTCTACGGCGGGGTGAACCTGGAGGACATCTCCGCGCCGCGCTGCTTCGAGATCGAGGAGCGGCTGCGCGCCGAGCTGGACATCCCGGTATTTCACGACGACCAGCACGGCACCGCGATCGTCGTGCTGGCGGCGTTGATCAACGCCCTGCGGGTGGTCGACAAGGACATCGCCGACGTGTCCTTCGTGGTCTCCGGCGTCGGCGCCGCCGGGTCGGCGATCATCCGGCTGCTGCTCCGGCAGGGCGCGACGACGATCATCGGCTGTGACAGCAAGGGCGCGGTCTGGGACGCGCCGGCGGGCTCCTCGGCGATGCGCCGCTGGCTGGTGGACAACACCAACGCCGAGAAGCGGTCCGGCACGCTGAAGGAGGTCCTGGCCGGGGCCGACGTCTTCATCGGCGTCTCCGCCCCGAACATCCTGGACGGGAACGACATCGCCGGCATGGCGAAGGACGCCATCGTCTTCGGCCTGGCCAACCCGATCCCCGAGGTGGATCCTCTCGAGGCCCAGCAGCACGCCGCCGTGGTGGCCACCGGACGCAGCGACTTCCCGAACCAGATCAACAACGTGCTGGCCTTCCCCGGGTTCTTCCGCGGGCTGCTGGACGGCGGGCTGACCGACATCACCGACGCCATGCTCGCCGCCGCCGCGACCGCCATCGCCGACCGGGTCGCGCCCGACGAGCTCAACGCCAGCTACATCATCCCCAGTGTGTTCGACGCCTCGGTCGCCCCGGCCGTCGCCGCCGCGGTGCGCGAGGTGGGCGGGGTGAAGGGGTAGCGATCGGCGGCGGGTCGTTGCCGCCACTCCTGGCGGGACAAACTCCACCAGTGGCGACTTCTCGCCCCCGCGTACGCGATCTGGGGGCGAGAACTCGACCGGTGGCAAGTTCCGCCCCGGATGCGGAGGCGATGACCTCGGCTGCGAGACTTGGTTGATGGACTATCGCACTCTTGGCTACAGCGGCTGTGCCGTGTCGAACCTCTGTCTGGGCACGATGACCTTCGGCAGCGAGACCGACGAAGACGGGGCGTACGCGCAGCTCGACCGGTTCGTCGAGGCCGGTGGGACGCTGGTGGACACCGCCGACGTGTACTCCAGCGGGGTCAGCGAGGAGATCATCGGGCGCTGGTTCGCCGCGCGGCCGGCCGACGTCACCGAGCGGGTGGTGCTGGCCACCAAGGGCCGGTTCCCGATGGGGGACGAGCCGAACGCGGCCGGTCTCTCCACCCGCCACCTGACCCGCGCTCTGGACGCCTCGCTGCGCCGGCTCGACCTGGACCGGGTCGACCTCTACCAGGTGCACGCCTGGGACCCGGTGACCCCGCTGGAGGAGACCTTGCGCACCCTTGGCGGCTTCGTCGCCGCCGGCAAGATCGGCTACTACGGCCTGTCCAACTTCACCGGCTGGCAGCTGACCAAGGCCGTCCACCTGGCCCGGGCGCTCGGCGTGCCCGGACCGGTCACCCTGCAGCCGCAGTACAGCCTGATCGTGCGGGAGATCGAGTGGGAGATCGTGCCCGCCGTGCTCGACGCCGGCATGGGGCTGCTGCCGTGGAGCCCGCTCGGCGGCGGCTGGCTGTCCGGCAAGTACACCCGCGACGCGCGGCCGAGCGGCGCGACCCGGCTCGGCGAGGATCCCAACCGCGGCATGGAGGCGTGGGAGCGGCGCGGCACCGACCGCACGTGGGCGATCATCGACGCGGTGCAGAAGGTGGCCGAGGACCGTGGCGTCTCCATGGCCGAGGTCGCTCTGGGCTGGGTGACCGACCGGTCCACGGTGACCTCGACCATCCTGGGCGCGCGTACGGTCGAACAGCTCGAGACGAACCTCAAGGCCGCCGACCTGCACCTCACCGCCGAGGAGATCGCCGCCCTGGACGAGGCCAGCGACCCCGGTGCCTCCGACTACCCGTACGGCGTGATGGGCGAGGACCAGCGCAGCCGGGTGCTCTGA
Organism: Propionibacteriaceae bacterium; assembly: GCA_035296105.1. GTDB lineage: Bacteria > Actinomycetota > Actinomycetes > Propionibacteriales > Propionibacteriaceae > Microlunatus. The sequence continues at coordinate 6,121 of DATHBQ010000255.1, forward strand.
GCCTCAGGCGGGATCGTCGGCCAGGCGCTGGAAGAGCAGGTGGTCCTGCCACCGACCGGCGATCCGCAGATAACGGGGCGCCATGCCGATGAGGGTGAACCCGTTGCGCTCCAGCACCCGTTGGGAGCCATGGTTGTGCAGCAGCGTGCCCGCCTGCACCCGGTGCAGCCCGAGCTCGGCGAACGCCAGCGCCACCACGGCGGCCACGGCGGCCGTCGCTACCCCGCGGCCGTTGTGGTCCCGGTCGACCCAGTAGCCGAGGTCGGCGGAGCAGAAGGCGCCGAGGATCAGGTTGTTGAGGTTGACCCGGCCGACCGGCGCGCCATCGACGGTGATCACCCCGGGCCAGTCGACGCCTCGGCGCAGCCGGCGCAAGCTCCGGGTCAGCAGCTCGTGCTGCCCGTCGGCGGTGAAGTACGCCTCGTCCCGGACCGGGTCCCACGGCGCCAGGAAGCTACGGTTGCGGCTCAGCAGGTCGGCAAGCGCGTGGGCGTCGTCGGTGGAGACCACCCGGATGCCCACCGCCATGGTGGTCGATCCTAGGACCGGCAGGATGGGAGCCATGACCCGCGAGTTCCTTCACGTCGATGTCCCCGGCGGCCGACTGGCCGGGGAGACCTGGGCGGGCGCCCGGCCGACCCTGGTGCTGCTGCACTCCGGCGTGACCGACCGGCGATCCTGGTACGAGACCGCTGACCGGCTCTCCCCCGGCTACTCACTGGTGGCCTACGACCGGCGCGGGTTCGGCCAGAGCGTGGCCAGCTCAGAGGTCTTCAGCCACGTGAAGGACCTGTCGACCCTGCTCGACGCGCTGGACCTCGACCAAGTCTGGCTCGTCGCCAGCTCGGCCGGTGGCCGGGTCGCGCTGGATGCGACGCTGACCCACCCGGAACGGGTGGCCGGACTGGTGCTGCTGGCCCCGGCGATCAGCGGGGCACCGGACATCGAGTCGCTCGACCCGGAGACCCAGCGGCTTGACACGGCCATCGACCAGGCGACGGACGCGGGCGACCTCGCCGAGGCCAACCGGCTGGAGGCCCGGCTGTGGCTCGACGGGCCGGCCGGTCCGGAGGGCCGGGTCAGCGGCCCCGTTCGCGAGCTGTTCTTCGAGATGAACGCGATCGCCCTGAAGTCCGAAGCCGAGTCGGCCGCCGAGGAGACCGAGGTCTCCGCCTGGTCCCGCCTCGCCGACATCACCGTCCCGGTCACCGTCGCATGGGGCGAGCGCGACGTGCCGGTGCTCAACGAGCGGTGCCAGCAGATCGTCGACCGGCTGCCGAACGCGACGGGCCGCCAGCTGCCGCGCGTTGCGCACCTGCCCTACCTGGAAGATCCTGACCTGACCGCCGATCTGATCCGTCGCGCGGTCGTCTCCGGCCGATGAGGTAGGCGATGACGTGGCACAGCCGAAGAATGTCGATCATGGTCCTGACCGTGCTGGCGCTGGTCGCCACCGCGCTGGGCTCGCCGGCCCAGGCCGCCGGACGTGACGACCACCACCGCGGCGACAAGACCGTCCGGTTCGCCACCTACAACGCCAGTCTCAATCGGGCGGCGGCCGGCCACCTGGTCAGCGACCTGAGCACGCCGGACAACACCCAGGCGCGCAACATCGCAGAGGTGCTGCAGCGGGTCCGGCCGGATGTGGTGCTGCTGAACGAGTTCGACTACGTCGAGAACTACCGCGCCGTCGACCTCTTCCGCAGCAACTACCTCGAGCGGTCGCAGCAGGGGGCCCGTCCGATCCGCTACCCGTACGCGTTCACCGCGCCCTCCAACACCGGCGTCCCCACCGGTCTCGACCTTGACCGCAGCGGCACCATCGGCGGCGGCAACGACGCCTACGGGTTCGGCGAGTTCCCGGGTCAGTACGGCATGGTGGTGCTGTCGCGCTACCCGATCGACCACGACCGGGTCCGCACCTTCCAGACGTTCCGCTGGGCCGACATGCCGGGCGCACTGCTGCCGGACGACCCGGCCACGGCCGATCCGCGGGACTGGTACTCCCCCGAGATCCTGGAGATCTTCCGGTTGTCCAGCAAATCGCACTGGGACGTGCCGGTGCGGATCGGCCGCCGGACGGTGCACGTGCTGGCCTCGCACCCCACGCCGCCGACGTTCGACGGTCCGGAGGACCGCAACGGCACCCGCAACCACGA
>DATHBQ010000256.1:0-4563 GCA_035296105.1 Propionibacteriaceae bacterium
AGTTGGGAGCGGCGTTGGTCCGCACTGAGAGTCTGCGGAATCAGAACTGACGACACTGGAAGCCACGCCCGCGGTCCGGAATCGAACCGCGGGCGTCGCCCAGGGGGAGGAGATTCGAGCAGAACCTCGGGGAAAGTCCCGCTCGCTCTTACCTGGCCCGGTCGCGCTCAGCGCTTCCAGGCCACCGGGAACGTCAGGTATCCCGGCTTCCTTTCGGAAGATCAAGGTGCTGGCTGCCTGTGTCACAGACTACCGGAACTTCCTTCTCATCACTAGCCCAGCAATGGAAGAACAAGGTCCGTCGCCCGCCGGCGGCGGGTGACGTCCTTCGTTCGAGCTGGACCAGCCGGTCGAGGGGCGGCCGTCGGCTGGATCTCGGCTAGAGCCCGTGCCCGCGGTTCAGTCCGTGCCCGCGCAGACCATGCCCGCGGTTCATCGGAGACCGTGCCCACGGTTGAGACCATGACCACGGTTCAGGCCGTGACCCCGGTTGAGGCCGTGCCCGCGGCTCAGTCCGTGCCCGCGCAGACCATGCCCGCGGCTCATCGGAGACCGTGCCCACGGTTGAGACCATGCCCACGGTTCAGGCCATGTCCACGGTTGAGACCGTGCCCACGATTCAGACCGTGCCCACGGTCGGCGACCGGGGTCAGGAATAGGCGAGTCGAGCTGCTGCTGTACATGAGGTGTACCTCCGGAGAAGTCCCGACGCCGTGGGGTCTTTCGGCGTCTGCGGGAGCCTGACGTTTCACTCCGGACCGTACGCAAGGTCACCGGCAGCAGTCAGCAACTTGGCCGGTGCAGGAAGGGGACATGTCATAAAGCGGACAGGCAAAAACCGCGTTAGGTGCTCTTCCGGCAATGCCCAACGCGTCGCATCGGGCGGCCCCGACCCACCCCACACTCGGTCCGTGGCCCCCGTGGCCACAGAATCGCCCCCAATGGCGGCCGTCACCGATTGCAAAGTAGCCGTCAACCGACCTACGTGTCAGGCTAACCCCCGTCTGGCTGGCTAACCTGTCTTCGATTCAGATTGACTCTCTCAGGAGCCTGAGTCAAGGTCTACATCCCGCGCCGGAAGGACGTGCCCGTGCCGTGCCCGTTCGTCCCGCCCTATCTGCTGCGCCGCCTCGCTCGCACCACGATCGTCGGCGGGAGCACCGTGGGCGAGCACACGCTGGAGCTCGACCGGGTGCTGCGGTCGCGGCGGGAGGAGCCGCCGAAAAGCCCGGCCTCGACGGCCCTGGCACCGGCCGGTCCGGTCACGACCACCCGGATCGTTCACACGGCCGGCAATACCGAGACCCTGCCTGGCAGGGTGGTCCGCAGCGACGGCGACCCGGCCGCCGGCGATCCTGCCGTGGACGAGGCCTTCGACTCGGCCGGCCAGGTGCTGGACCTGTTCGCGACCGAGTTCGGGCGACGCTCGATGGACGGCCGGGGCAGCCCGGTGTCGATCACGGTGCACTTCGGCCGCGACTACGACAACGCGTTCTGGGACGGCACCCAGCTGGTGTTCGGCGACGGGGACGGAGAGATCTTCGACCGGTTCACCAAGCCGATGGACGTGCTGGCCCACGAGTTCGCCCACGGGGTCACCCAGCTCACCGCCGGGCTGGTCTATTTCGACCAGTCCGGCGCGGTGAACGAGAGCATCAGCGACGTGTTCGCGGCAATGACCAAGCAGCGATCCCGGTCGGAGACCGCTGAGCAGGCCGACTGGCTGGTCGGCGAGGGACTCTTCCGGCCGGGCGTCGACGCCCGCGCCCTTCGCTCGATGCTCGAGCCCGGGACGGCCTACGACGACCCGAGGCTCGGTCGTGACCCGCAGGTCGGCCGGATGGCCGACTACGTCACCACGGCGGACGACAACGGCGGGGTACACATCAACTCCGGCATCCCCAACCGGGCCTTCGCGGTGGCCGCCCGAGGCCTTGGCGGGTTCACCTGGGAGCGCATCGGCAAGGTGTGGTACGACGCCCTGACCACCGGAGACCTGCCGGCGCGGTCCGGCTTCGCCACCTTCGCGCGGGCCACGCTGCGCTCGGCGGCACGGGTCTTCCCGACCGATCCTGAGGTTGCCGACCGGATCGCTGCGGCCTGGCGGACGGTCGGCGTACTCGACGACGCGCCGCTGACTGGCCGCCCGCTCGACCTGGCCACCGACCCCGGCGAGCCTCGGCCGACCACGGTGGCGGTGCGCCGGAGCGGCGGCTTCGCCGGCACGGTCCGCAGCGGCGAGCTCGATCTCGACGCCGATCCCGAGGGCCCGGAGGTGCGGCTGCTGCTCTCCCGACTCCGGGTGCAGCCGATCGACGTCGGACCGCCGGCACCGGACCGCTTCACCTACACCGTGCGCTACGGCGAGTGGCAGCTGAGCGTGCCCGAGCCCGATCTGACTCCCGACCTGCGCCGGGTGGTCTCGATCGTCCTGTCCCGGGACCAGCCGCGCCGGCTGGGATCCGAGGCTGGGCCAATATCGTGACCGGTGTGGCGACGGGGAACGCACGAGAGTCGCCCTATCCGCGATCGGTCGGGGTGCTCGGCTCGGGGTTCCTGACCCTGCCGTTGACCCGTCGGCTGGTCGACAGCCTGCCCGCCGGCACCCACGTCACCGTGTTCGGTCGCAAACCCGACGCGCTGGTCCAGCAGCAGGCCATGGGGGCCGCGCGGGCGGCCAGCCCGGCCGACCTGGCCGCGCGCAGCGAGGTGGTCTTCCTCCTCCTCGGCGATCTCGACCAGATCGAGTCCCAGCTGATCGGCCCGAGCGGGTTCGAGGCCGGTGTGCACACCCCGACCATGGCGGTGATCACCACCGCGTTGGCCCCGGAAGGCCTGCGCGGCCTGGCCCATCGCGTAGCGGACCGCACCGCGGGCCGGCTGCGGCTGGTCGACGCTCCGCTGTCCGGCCCCCGATCGGCAGTCCTCCGCGGCGAGCTCTCCATCGCGGTCGGCGTGGCATCGAGTGCCTACCCCAGCATCGAGCCGCTGCTCTCGCTGCTCGGGCCGTGCCTACGGGTCGGCGGGGTCGGCAGCGCCCAGATGGCCCACGCCTGCGAGCAGCTGATGGTGGCGGCCGCCGCGGTTGGGCTCGGTGAGGCGATCCTGGTCGCCGAGCGTTCCGGGCTGGACGTCGATGCGTTGTTGGCCAACTGGCGGCGGAGCGACTCCGCCGGGCGGTTGCTGGATGCGGCCCGGGAGCAGCGCGGATCGCGGGAGGCGGAGCGGGAGCAGCCCGCCTCGCTGGTGGCGGGTCCGCTGGAGGTGGGTGCCGCCGAGGCGGAGCGGATTGGCGTACCCGCTCGGGTACTGGCCCAGCTCCGCGGGATCGGGGATCGGCTGGCCGAGGCCGGCCTGGGGCACCAAGACCTCAGTACTGGCTACCGGGCCCTGGCGGCGGCCCTTGCCCGGCCGGGATCTTCACCCGAGGCCTCGTCGGGGTCCGGAACCGGGGCGGCGTAGGGCAGCAATGCCGGGCGGCCGCCCCGGTCGGTACAGGATGACGGTCAGGTCATCCGCAGGATGATGATCACCAAGATGATGACCACCAGGACACCGATGATGGTGCCGATCAGTCCCCTGTTCATGCCGTCCTCCTCTCTCGCTCCCGACCCGGACCCGTTTCGCGGATCCGGCTGAGCATCTCGGACGGTCCTAAGTTTACAATGTAAACACCGAACCGGAGCAAGGCCCTAAGCGAAACCTAGCGTTTCCAGGTCGAGCAGCGTGCGCTTAGCCCGCAACCCGCCGATGTAGCCGCCGAGCGTTCCGTCGGAGCGCAGCACCCGGTGGCACGGCACGACCACCGGCACCGGATTTGTTGCGCACGCCGTACCCACCGCCCGGACGGCCCGGGGTCGCCCCGTTGCCGCGGCTACGGCCGTGTAGGTCTCGGTGCGGCCGTAGCCGATGGTGGCCAGGTGGCGCAGCACCTGGCGGCGGAAACCGGTCGCGAGCCGCAGGTCCACCGGCAGGTCGAAGGCGTGTCGCGAGCCGGAGAAGTAGGCCTCGAGCTGGCGGGCCGGCTCGTCCAACCGGCCGGGTGCGCGCAGGATCCGGGGACTGACCTTGAGGGCCAGCGTCTGCAGCACCCGGTTGTGGTCCTCCTGCTCGTACGCCAGCCGGACCAGCCCCCGGTCCGTCGCCGCCAGCAGCAGCGGACCCAGCGGGGAGTCGATCGTCCGGTATGCGACGTCGAGCGACCCATCGGCGGCGGCCGCGGTGACGAGCCGGTCGTGCAGCCGGTCCAGGTCGGCCGGTTCCGTGGCCGGCAGCAGGTCGAGTTCGGTGATCTCGATCATGAGGGAACCTCCGTGGCGGTCGAAGTTGATGTTGTCGGGTAGCGGCGGCGCAGCGCTGCGATCCCGTCGGCTGCCGCCCGCCGGGCGGCGGCCGCAGTACCGCCGAGGCGCTCGGCGACCTCGGCGTAGGGCAGTCCGGCGACGTGGTGCAGGGCGACGGCCTGCCGCTGCTTGTCGGGCAGGGCCCGCCAACCGGCCCACAGCTGGTCGTCCGCACCGTCCTCGGCCGGAGTGGTGACCCGCTCCGGCGGATCGGCCACCG
>DATHBQ010000257.1:0-3384 GCA_035296105.1 Propionibacteriaceae bacterium
CCGAGGTCGGGACCCGGCCGCGGGTGAGAACTCGCCCGATGGCGAGTTCTCGGCAGGGACCCAACAGTCGGCCCGATCACCAGACTCCGGACGCCCGCACGGCATACTGATGCGACGGCGCTGGAGACGGCGACGGCCCCAGAACGAAAGGTGACCCCATGGCGGAGTTCACGGCGGCGGTGTACCAGAACGAGTTCCTCCCCGACGGCGGCACCGACGTGAACGCGATCGTCACCGTGACCTGCCGAGGTGCTGGCGCGGCCGGCCAGACCGGGGCCGGGGACGCGGGCGAGATCGTCATCGTGGACACGTCCGGCTCGATGGGCCGGACCAAGCTCGAGGCGGCCAAGCAGGCCGCCTCCGCCGCGATCGACCAGATCCTCGACGGCACCTACTTCGCCGTGGTCGCCGGGACGCACCAGGCGTACCTGGCCTTTCCTCCGGTACGCCAGGGCGCCGGCATGGTGCGGATGGACCCGGCCAGCCGCTTCGCCGCGCACCAGGCGATCTCGATGTTCCGCTCCGACGGCGGCACGGCGATGGGGACCTGGCTCACCCTGGCCGGCCGGCTGTTCGACTCGATCCCGATGCTGGCCCAGAAGCACGCGATCCTGCTCACCGACGGGGAGAACCACAACGAGACGCCCCAGCAGCTGAGCAGCGCCATCGCCGGGGTGACCGGCAAGTTCCAGTGCGACTGCCGCGGCGTCGGGGTCGACTGGCAGGTGGCCGAGGTGCGCCGGATCGCCCAGGCCCTGCTCGGCACCGTCGACATCGTCCCGGACACCCCGGCGGAGATGAGCCGGGAGTTCGCCGCGATGATCCAGCAGTCGATGAGCCGCGGCGTCGCCGATGCGCAGCTGAGGGTCTGGGCGCCACAGGGCTCGCAGGTGGTGTTCGTCCGCCAGGTGGCACCGACGGTCGAGGACCTGACCGGTCGGAGGGTGGAGGTCAACCCGCTGACCGGCGGCTACCCCACCGGCTCGTGGGGCGACGAGTCGCGGGACTACCACGTCAGCGTGCGGCTGCCGGCCAAGGCGGTCGGCCAGGAGCAGCTGGCGGCGCGGGTCCAGCTGACCGTGGCCGGTCAGGTGGTTGCACAAGGGCTGGTCAAGGCCAAGTGGTCCGACAACGAGGCGCTGACCACCCGGATCAACCCCGAGGTGGCCCACTACACCGGCCAGACCGAGCTGGCCGACGCGATCCAGGCCGGTCTGGCCGCGAAGGCCGCCGGCGACGAGGAGACGGCGACCCAGAAGCTGGGACGGGCGGTGCAGCTGGCCAAGGAGACGGGCAACGCCGAGGCCACCACCCGGCTGCGGAAGGTCGTCGACATCGACAACGAGGAGTCCGGGACGGTGCGATTGAAGCGGGCGGTGGAAAAGGCGGACGAGATGGCCCTGGACACCGCATCGACCAAGACCACCCGGATCCGGGGCTGAGCCGATGAGCGCCGTCTGCCCCGCTGGACACACCTCGGAGTCCGAGGACTACTGCGACGTCTGCGGCATGCCCATCGACGCTGCCGCCGTCACCCCCGGCCAGCCGCCGGCACCCCCGGATCCACCGAACCACGCCCCCACGACGATCGCGGCCGGGCCGGCCGCGCTGACCGGTCCGACCTGCCCCAACTGCGCGACGGTCAACCTGCCGGACGCCCTGTTCTGCGAGAACTGCGGCTACGACTTCACCACCGGCACCATGCCCCGGCCGCTGGTCCCGCCGACCGAGGCGCCGGCTGCGGAGGGGGCGGAGGAGGCGGTGCCAGGCGGCAACGGGTCGGCCCCGCCGGCCGAGAGCTTGGAGTGGGTGGCCGAGGTGTGGATCGACCCGGCCTGGTACGAGGCCCAGGAGAGCCCGGACCCGATGCCCTCCCCCGGCCTGCCCACCGTCGTCCCGCTGCGCGGCCGGTCGCTGCTGGTCGGGCGCACCTCCAAGAGCCGCAATATCCACCCGGCGGTCGACTGCGAGTCGGACTCCGGGGTCAGCCGCCGCCAGGCCCAGCTGACCACCGACGGCCAGCGCTGGTGGGTGGAGGACCTGGAGTCGGCCAACGGGACGTTCGTGGCTCCGGCCAGCGCCCCGCTGCCCGACAACCCGATCCCGGTGGGGGTCAAGCAGGAGCTGGCCGCGGACGACCGGGTCTACCTCGGGGCCTGGACCCGCCTGGTCATCCGGCCGGCCACCGACGAGGAACGCCAGACCCTCGGCTGACCCGGGCGACGCTGTCGGCGAACACGCCGCCGGCTTCTTTGTGCGCTGTGGCACCGTTGCTGCGATCGACACGAGCAGGACATCTGGAGGAGGAAGCAGTGGATATCAAGGTCGGCATCCAGCACGTCAGCCGCGAGGTGGTGGTGGACAGCAGCGAGACGGCCAAGGACATCGAGGAGGCCTTCGCCAACGCGCTGGCCAACGACACGCTGCTCCGGCTAAAGGACACCCACGGCCGCCAGGTGCTGATCCCGGCGGAGAAGATCGCCTACATCGACCTCGGTGAGGAGAACGCCCGCCGCGTCGGCTTCGGCACGCTCTAGTTTGATCTGACTGCTCGCGCTCGGGCGCTCCCTCGAGCTGTCGTGTTCCTTCCTCGTCGGCACGACGGAAGAGCGTTGTCGTGCTCACTCGGTAGTCCAGACGGCACCGGGCGCACCCTTGCCGACGCTCGCTATCTCACGGGTTTCGCCCTTGGGCAGACGCTCAGGGCTGGAGGCCGAGGCGGGTCATCCGCTGGGTGTGGTTCTCGACCAGCCGGGTGAACATCCGGCTGAGGTTGGCCAGGTCCATCCCCGGGCGGTCGACGGTCCCGGTGAGCAGGCTGATCAGGGCGTCGCGGTCGGCGGCGACGCGCTGGGCCTGGCTCAGCGCCTCCCCCACCAGCCGGCGGCCCCAGAGGGCCAGCCGCCCGGCGACCTTGCGGTCGGCGCTGATGGCGGCGCGCACGCGCTCCACGACGTACGCCTCCTGACCCTGGTCCTCCAGCACCTGGTGCACCAGCGCGCGGGTGTCGGCGTCGACGAACGCCGCCACCTCACGGTAGAAGTCGGCGGCGAAGCCGTTGCCGACGTAGGTCCAGACCAGGCCCTCCAGCCAGTCCTTGGGCTGGGTGTGCTCGTGGTAGGCGTTGAACGCGGTGTGGAAGGGCCGCATGGCCGCCATCACGTCGATGTCGAGCTCGCCGAGCCGGTCCCGGACCCGGTCGAAGTGGGCCACCTGCTCCGCGGCCATCTCCGCCACGTGCACCTTGTCGGCCAGGGTCGGCGCCCGGCGGGCGTCCTCGGCGAGCCGCTCGAAGGCCGCCAGCGCCCCGTACGCAAGGAGGCCCAGCAGATCGACCGCGCCCTCCCGGTACCCACCGTCCGACATCCAGACATCGACCGCGCC
>DATHBQ010000258.1:0-5020 GCA_035296105.1 Propionibacteriaceae bacterium
GTGAGGTCGGCATGTCGGGGTAGCCGACGTGCAGGAACCCGACCAGCGCACCCCGGCCGGTGGCCCGGATCTCCGCAAACCGCCGCCCGGTCTGCCCGAGCGCGTCGCTCACAGCTCCTCGCCGGCCCCGGTCGAGGACCCGGCCATCTCCAGCCCGACCGGCGGGAGCGCGCCGCTCGCGTCGACCCGCTCCCCGGACTCGGACCCGGTGCCGGAGGTGTCGAGGTCGAACCACTTGACTGCGGTGTCCACGTCCTTGTCGCCGCGGCCGGACAGGCTGACCAGGATCAGCGGCGGCCGGCCGTCGGCCCGCGCCGGCAACCGATCCGCCAGGGTCAGCGCCCCGGCCAGGGCATGGGCGGACTCGATTGCCGGCACGATGCCCTCGGTACGGGCCAGCAGCCGGAACGCGTCCATGGCCTCGGTGTCGGTGACCGGGGCGTAGTGGGCCCGGCCGGCCTCGGCCAGCCAGGAGTGCTCCGGCCCGACACCGGGGTAGTCGAGACCGGCGGAGATCGAGTGCGAGTCGCGGGTCTGGCCGTCCTCGTCCTGCAGCACGAAGGTCCGCATCCCGTGCAGCACCCCGATCGAGCCGGCGGAGATGGTGGCGGCGTGCCGGCCGGTCGCCACCCCGTCACCGCCGGCCTCGAAGCCGTAAAGGCCAACCTCGGCGTCGTCGATGAAGTCCGCGAAGATGCCGAGGGCGTTCGAGCCACCGCCGACGCAGGCGGCGACGGCGTCGGGCAGCCGGCCGTAGCGGTCCAGCAGCTGGGCCCGCGCCTCGGTGCTGATCACCCGCTGGAACTCCCGCACCAGCAGCGGGAAGGGATGCGGCCCGGCCACGGTGCCGATCAGGTAGTGGGTGTCGTCCACGGAGGCGACCCAGTCCCGCATCGCCTCGTTCATCGCGTCCTTGAGCGTCTGGGTTCCGGACTCCACGGCGATCACCTCGGCGCCGAGCAGCCGCATCCGGGCCACGTTGAGCGCCTGCCGCTCGGTGTCCACCTTGCCCATGTAGACGGTGCACTCCAGCCCGAACAGCGCGGCCGCGGTCGCCGTGGCCACCCCGTGTTGACCGGCCCCGGTCTCGGCGATCACCCGCGTCTTGCCCATCCGGCGGGTGAGCAGCGCCTGGCCGAGCACGTTGTTGATCTTGTGCGAGCCGGTGTGGTTCAGGTCCTCACGCTTGAGCACGATCGTCGGCACACCGGCGGCGTGCGCCGCGAAGCGCTTCGCCTCGGTGATGGGCGAGGGCCGTCCGCTGTAGTCGGCGAGCAGGGCGGCGAGCTCGGTCTGGAAGGCAGGGTCGGCCATGGCCGCGGTGAACTCGCGCTCCAGCTGCTGCAGCGCGGCGTAGAGGGCCTCGGGGACGAACCGGCCGCCGAACCGGTCGAAGTGGCCGGTGGCATCCGGCAGAGCACTCACCAAGACGGACCCACTAGGACTTGTGCAGCGCGGGATGGGCGCCCGCGGCGACGAGGTCGGCGACGCCCAGTCGCGGGTCGCGCCCGGTGACCAGGGCCTCCCCGACCAGGACCACGTCGGCCCCGGCCCGGGCCAGCTCGATCACGTCGTGAGGACCGCGCACGCCGGACTCCGCAACCCGGACGATGCCGTCCGGGATCAGTGGCGCCAGCCGGGCGAACGTCTGCGGCTCGATGGCCAGCGTGTGCAGGTCTCGGGCGTTCACTCCGATCACGGTCGCGCCGGCGTCGACCGCCCGCGTGACCTCCTCGGCAGTGTGCGCCTCGACCAGCGGGGTGAGCCCGATCGACTTCGCCCGCTCGACCAGGGAGACCAGCTCCGGATCGGTCAGCGCGGCCACGATGAGCAGCGCCATGTCGGCACCGGCGGCCCGTGCCTCGAACAGCTGGTACGCGGTGACGATGAAGTCCTTGCGCAGCACCGGCACCGATACCGCGCAGCGCACGCGGACCAGGTCCTCCATCGAGCCGGCGAACCTCCGCTCCTCGGTCAGCACCGAGATGGCGGCCGCTCCCCCGGCCTCGTAGTCCCGGGCCAGCGCGGCCGGGTCGGCGATCTCGGCCAGCGCGCCCTTGCTCGGGCTGGACCGCTTGACCTCCGCGATCACCGCCACGCCGGGCCCGGCCAGGGCCGGCATCGGGTTCAGCGCCGGGTCGACGTGCTGGCAGCGCTCCTTCAGGCGGTCCAGCGGAACAAGCTTCTGGCGCATCGCCAGGTCCTCCCGGACCCCGGCGATGATCTCGTCAAGTGCACCCACGATGGCCGCGCCCTCAGTCAGCGCCGTAGCCCATGACCTGCAACACCTTCGTTGCGATCAGGCCCAGGACCAGCAGTCCGGCGGACGCCCAGAACAGTGGCCAGTTCTGGATCATGACAGCGATCCCACCGAGGAGAAAGGCCACCAGGGCGATCGTCGTGCCGATCCAGGCCGCGATCGTGCGGCCGTGGTGCACCTGCTTGGACGGCTTGTCGTGCTGCACCACCTTGGCCGGTTGCTGACCGGTGCTTGACATGGCTCCTCACTTCCACCGCCGACGACGTCGGGGGTTCTCGGCCTAGCTCATTCTGTCTCGTACTGCCGTTTTCCGCACATCGGGGTCATCCGGATCCACCGGATCCGCGGTCGGATCGAGACCGGCGTCCTGGGCCCGCCACAGGTCGACCGGCTCGTCTGAGTTCTCGAACCGCTCGGCCCGGCTCGGCCAGCGGGGACTCGTCAGCACGGTCACCACCCCGCCGATCGCCACCAGGATCCCGGCCACGGCGTAGCCGATCGGCCATCGGTCCGGCGCCGCCAGCGCGGCGGTCACCCCGGCGGCTAGGATGCCCAGCCCCAGCAGGGCCAGGGCCCCGCCGATGACCCGCCGGCCGCGGGCCCGCAGCGCCAGCATCAGCAGCGCACCGGCCAGGCCGGCCAGCGCCAGGGCCCGGCTCAGGCCGCCCGACTGGGCACTGGCCACCAGGGCCAGCACCCCGCCGGCCACCAGGGTCGCGTACGCGACCGCCCGGCTTCTCACCCGCCGACCGCGGCGAAGCTCTGCGCCACCGAGATGGCCCGCACCACGGCGGCCGCCTTGTTCTGCGACTCGGTGTCCTCGGTCGGCGGGTCGGAGTCGGCGACGATGCCACCGCCGGCCTGGACGTAGGCCACGCCGTCGCGGAGCACGGCGGTCCGGATGGCGATGGCTGCATCGGCGTCGCCGGCGAAGTCGAGGTAGCCGACCACCCCGCCGTAGAGCCCTCGCCGGGACACCTCGAGGTCGTCGATGATCTCCATCGCCCGCACCTTCGGCGCGCCCGACAGCGTGCCGGCCGGGAAGGCGGCGAGCAGCACGTCGAGCGCCGAGCGGTCCGCGGCCACCTGGCCGGTCACCGTCGACTCCAGGTGCATGATGTGGCTGTAGCGGCGGACGTCCATGAACTCGACGACCTCGACGGTGCCCGGCCGACACACCCGACCCAGGTCGTTGCGGCCGAGGTCGACCAGCATCACGTGCTCGGCCCGCTCCTTGGGATCGGCGAGCAGCTCGGTCTCCAGCGCCGCGTCCTCGGCCGGCGTCGTCCCGCGCGGCTTGGACCCGGCGATCGGGTGGGTGATCGCGGTGCCTCCCTTGACCGTGACCAGTGCCTCCGGGCTGGACCCGACGATGTCGAAGTCCTCCAGCCGGAGCAGGTACATGTACGGGCTCGGGTTGGTCAGCCGCAGCACCCGGTAGACGTCCAGGGCGTCGGCGGTGGTGTCGACCTCGAACCGCTGGCTGACCACGATCTGGAACGCCTCGCCGGCCCGGATCTCCTCCACCGCCGCCGACACCGCGCGCTGGAACTCCTCCGACGTGCGCTGCCGGCGGATCGGCGCCGGCTTGTCGTAGGTCGCCGACACCACCGCCGAAGGGGTCGGCTCGGCCAGCCGCGCCGTCATCGCCTCGACCCGGGCGACGGCGTCGGCATACGCCTCGTCGACCCGGTCGTCGCTCCCGTCGTAGTTGATCGCGTTGGCGACCAGCCACACCTCGCCGTCGTGGTGGTCCAGGACGGCCAGGTCGGAGGCCAGCAGGAAGGTGAGCTCGGGAACGGCCAGGTCGTCCGGGTTGCTGTCCGGCAGCCGCTCCACCCGGCGTACCGCGTCGTAGCTGAGGTAGCCGACAAGGCCGGAGGTGAACGGCGGCAGGCCGTCGGCCCGCGGCGTGTGCAGCCGCTGCAGGGTCTCCCGCACGGCCTGCACCGGGTCGCCCCCCTCGGGCAGGCCGACGGGGGTGTGCCCGGTCCAGACGGCCTGTCCGTCCCGCTCGGTGAGGGTCGCGGCGGCGCGGACGCCGATGAAGGAGTACCGGGACCAGACGCCCTGCTCGGCCGACTCCAGCAGGTAGCTGCCCGGCCGGTTCTGGGCCAGCTTGGCGTAGAGCCCGATCGCCGTCTCGGCGTCGGCCAGCAGGCGTCGGTACACGCTGATCACCCGGCAGGTCCGCGCCTGGTCGCGGAACTCGGCCAGGCTGGGGCGGATCTCACTCACAGGAGATGCCTCCCGTCGAAGCAGGTGCGGTCGCCGGTGTGGCAGGCCGCCCCCTCTTGCACCACGGTGACCAGCAGGGTGTCCCCGTCGCAGTCCAGCCGCACCCCGCGGACCCACTGCCGGTTACCGCTGGTCTCGCCCTTGGTCCAGTAGGCGTTGCGGCTGCGGGAGAAGAAGGTGGTCCGGCCGGTGGTCAGGGTGCGGTGCAGCGCCACGTCGTCCATCCAGCCGAGCATGAGCACCGCCCCGGTCGACTCCTCCTGGATGACGGCCGGAACCAGGCCCGCGGCGTCGCGTTTGAGCAGGTCCGCAATCTCGGGAGCGAGGGTCTGCTCCGTGGTCGGTGCATCGGTCACCGATCTATTCTCGCCGATGGCGCCACTACTATGAGCGCTCATGACCTTCGCCCAGTCCGAGCGCGCCGCTCTCTGCGACCTGTTCGACCGGCTGGGATCGCAGGCCCCGACGCTCTGCGAGGATTGGGACACCCATGATCTGGCGAGCCACCTGTGGATCCGGGAG
>DATHBQ010000259.1:0-3646 GCA_035296105.1 Propionibacteriaceae bacterium
CCCTGGCCCTGATGATCAGCCTGTCCTGGCAGATCACGCTACTCGCGCTGGTCCTGCTGCCGATTTTCGTGCTGCCGGCCCGCCGGATGGGCCGGCGGCTGGCCCGGATGGAGATGGAGGCGGCCAACCACAACTCGGCGATGAGCACCCAGATGACCGAGCGGTTCTCTGCGCCGGGGGCCACGCTGGTCAAGCTGTTCGCCCGGCCGGAGCGCGAGTCGGCGGAGTTCGGCGCCCGGGCGGTCCGCGTGGCCGACATCGGCGTCCGGACGGCCATGGTGCAGACGATCTTCATGACCGCGCTGATGCTGGTGTCCGCCCTCGCCCTGGCCCTGGTGTACGGACTCGGCGGGTTCTATGCCCTCGAGGGGTCGCTCGACCCGGGCACGGTGGTCACCCTGGCGCTGCTGATCACCCGGCTGTACGCGCCGCTGACCGGGCTGGCCAGCGCGCGGGTGGAGGTGATGAGCGCACTGGTCAGCTTCGAGCGGGTGTTCGAGATCTTGGACCTGAAGCCGTTGATCACCGAGAGGCCGGACGCGTTGGCGGTGCCCTCCGGACCGGTCGGGGTGGAGTTCGACCACGTCGGCTTCGCCTACCCGGCGGCGGACCGGGTGTCACTGGCCTCGCTGGAGGAGGTCGCGGTGCTGGACAGCCGGGGCGGCGTGGAGGTGCTGCACGACATCAGCTTCCGGGCCGAGCCGGGACAGGTGGTGGCCCTGGTCGGCTCCTCGGGCGCGGGAAAGTCGACCATCGCCTCGCTGCTGGCCCGGCTGTACGACGTCGACTCCGGCGCGGTGAGGATCGGCGGCATCGACGTCCGGGATCTGACCTTCGCCTCCCTGCAGCAGACCATCGGTCTGGTCACCCAGGACGGGCACCTCTTCCACGCCTCGGTGCGGGACAACCTGCTGCTAGCCCGGGAGTCGGCCACGGAGGAGCAACTGTGGGACGCCCTCCGCCGGGCCCGGCTTGGCGACCTTGTCGCCGAGCTGCCTGATGGACTGGACACGGTGGTGGGGGAGCGGGGGTACCGGCTCTCCGGCGGGGAGCGGCAGCGGCTGACCATCGCCCGGCTGCTGCTGGTCCAGCCCCGGGTGGTGATCCTGGACGAGGCCACGGCCCATCTCGACTCGACGTCGGAGATCGCGGTCACCGCGGCGCTGGCCGAGGCCCTGGAGGGGCGCACGGCGCTGGTCATCGCCCACCGGCTGTCCACGGTGGTCTCCGCCGACCAGATCCTGGTCGTGGAGGGCGGCCGGATCGTCGAGCGGGGCCGACACCGCGAGCTGCTGGCTGCGGGCGGGCGGTACGCCGAGCTCTACCGCACCCAGTTCGAGCGCTCGGGCTCGTCCGCGGCCGAGCTGTCCGGAGCTCAGAGGGGGACTACGCCCTGAGTGTGGCCCTTCACCGGCTCAGGGTGCGTCGGCGGCCAGCGGCACCGTCACGGTGAACCGGGTCTGTCCCGGCACGCTGCTCACCATCACCCGGCCGCGGTGGGCCTCGACCACCGCGGCGACGATGGCCAGCCCGAGGCCGGTACTGCCGCCGGCGGCTGCACCCGGCGTACGCACCCGGCTGACGTCGGCCCGGGTGAACCGCTCGAACACTCGGGGCTGGATGTCGCCCGGGATGCCCGGGCCGTTGTCGGTCACGGTGATCACGGCCTCGCCGGCCGCGACCGAGACGCCGGTCTCCACCGCGGTGCCGGGCGGGGTGTGCGTCCGCGCGTTGGCCAGCAGGTTGGTCACCACCTGGTGCAGCCGGTGCCGGTCGGCCAGCCCGACCACCGGGTCGTCGGGCACCGACAGTCGCCAGACATGGTCCGGACCGGCGGCCCGGGCGTCGCTGACGGCGTTCATCACCACCTCGGTCAGATCGGTCGGCTGCAGGTCCAGGTAGGGGCCGGAGTCCAGCCGGGCCAGCAGCAACAGATCCTCAACCAGATGTGACATCCGGTCGGCCTCCGACTCCACCCGGGACATGGCGTACGCGGCGTCGCTCGGCATCTGCTCGCGGCTGCGCCGGGTCAGCTCGGCGTAGCCGCGGATGGCGGCCAGCGGGTTCCGCAGCTCGTGCGAGGCGTCAGCCACGAACTGGCGGACCTTGGTCTCGCTCGCCTGCCGAGCGGCGAGCGCCTCCTCGACATTGTTGAGCATGTGGTTGAAGGCCTGGCCGACCCGGCCCACCTCCGAGGCGGGGTCGGCATCGTCCGGCGGGACCCGGACGGCCAGCGCCACCTCGCCGTGGTCCAGCTCCAGCTGGGATACCTGCTGGGCGGTCGCCGCCACCCGGTTGAGCGGCCGCAGGCTACGCGCGACGACGGCGCGAGCGGCGAGCACGGCGCCGACGATCGCCAGCAGGGTGAGCAGCACCTCCAGCCCGATCAGCTGGATCAGCAGACGGTCGACCTGGGCCAGGGGGATGCCGACGACAAGGGTTCCCGACTGCGACCCTCTGTCATCGACGATGGTGGCCGGATATCCGACGACCCGGTAGCGGCCGACGCCGTCGATCAGGACCGACGACTGTTCGCCGTCGGTGGGCACGGACCGCAGCTGATCCACGGCGGTCAACGAGAGCGGGGGTCGTTGGCCGCGCTCGGCCAGGCGGGCGGCGGACAGGCTGGACCCGTCCATGCTGTAGGCGGAGTACAGCGTGCCGATCGGCTGGCCGGGCTGCAACAGGTTGCCGCGTGGACCAGGCCCGTAGCCGCCGCGGTCCGGGTCCCGGCGCAACCGGTCGGTCACCGCGTCCAGCTGCTGGTCAACCTGGCTGACCAGTAACTGCTCGGTGGCCAGCGTGGTCAGCGCGCTCAGCAGCACCGCGGCCAGCGCCACAAGAGCGACGACGCGGAGGAGGAGCCGGCGGGCCAGGGTGCCGCGCCGGAACGGATCCACCGGTGTGGTGGGGGTCTCAGATGACACCGGCGCGCTCCCGTGTGTACTTGTGCGCGCCGCGGGGTCCAAGGGGGTCGTCCCCCTTGCTGGAGTCATCGGCTCAGCTAGCTCGCGGGGCGCAGCACGTATCCCGCCCCCCGCATCGTGTGGATCATCGGAGGCCGGTTGGCATCGATCTTCTTGCGCAGGTAGGAGATGTACAGCTCGACGACGTTGGCCTGGCCGCCGAAGTCGTAGTTCCACACCCGGTCCAGGATCTGGGCCTTGCTGAGGACCCGGCGCGGGTTGCGCATCAGGTAGCGCAGCAGCTCGAACTCGGTGGCGGTCAGCGAGATCTCGACCCCGCCGCGGGTCACCTCGTGGCTGTCCTCGTCCAGGGTCAGGTCGCCGACCACCAGGGTCGAATCGCTGCGGGCGGTGGTGGCCCCGCTGCGGCGGAGCAGCCCACGGAGCCGGGCGATGACCTCTTCGAGGCTGAACGGCTTGGTGACGTAGTCGTCGCCGCCGGCGGTGAGCCCGCCGATCCGGTCCTCGACCGCGTCCTTGGCGGTCAGGAAGATCACCGGCACGTCCGGGTCCTCGGTCCGGATCCGGCGCATCACCTCCAGCCCGTCGAAGTCGGGCAGCATCATGTCCAGCACGATCGCGTCCGGCCGGGTCTCCCGCGCCGCCTTGACCGCCTCGGTGCCGGAGCCGGCGGTGGTCACCTGCCAGCCCTCGTAGCGCATGGCCATCGACAGCAGCTC